>DAORJH010000059.1:0-9064 GCA_035438925.1 Bacteroidia bacterium
CTTGCTGGAAATTATCCCATTACTCCATGAATCTGATTGTGATCTTATTGAAATAGGCATCCCTTATTCTGATCCTCTGGCAGATGGAACTATCATTCAGAACAGCAGCAGCGTTGCATTAAAAAACGGGATGAATTTAAATTTGATCTTACAGCAAGTGAAAGAAGTAAGAGCAAAAACCCAAAAGCCAATCATCTTAATGGGTTATCTAAACTCCGTATTGAAATTTGGAATTGAAAAATTCTATCTGACTTGTCATGACGTAGGTGTTGACGGTTTAATCATTCCTGATCTTCCCTTGCATGAATACAAACAAATGCATGAACCCTTCATTAAAAGATACAAGCACAACTTTTCTTTTCTAATAACACCTGAAACAGAATACGAAAGAGCACTCGAATTAGCATCCTGCAGTTCAGGTTTTGTTTATTTGGTTTCATCCAATGCAACCACCGGTAGTTCCAAGGCAATGAATTCAAATTTGACTTCCTTTATTGATACATTGAAAAGGAATGGATTGAAAATCCCGATTCTTATTGGCTTTGGTATAAAAAACTCCGCCGATTTTCAGAAATGTTCAGCTATTTCAAACGGAGCCATCATCGGATCAGCGTTCATTCAACTGATGGGATCTTCTCTCGATTTAAAAAAAGACATCCCATACTTTATTCACTCCATAAAAACCAAAACAAATGATCATTCAATTAAATAGTTCCATCACGCAGGAAGAACGTCAACAGCTTTTCGCTAAATTATCAAACAATAAATTCTTAATTAACGAAGTCAATACCCAATTCGAAAAGTATTTGGTCTGTATTGGTAAAAGCGAATTGGATATTCGGGAAATCGGACATATGTCCGGAATCAAAGACGTTCATATTGTATCAGACAGTTACAAATTAGTAAGCAAGAAGTGGAAGGTGAATGAAACTTGCATTGATCTGGGGCATAAGGTGTTTGTTGGAAAAGACAAACCGAGTATCATGGCCGGACCCTGCTCTGTTGAAAGTGAAGAACAAATAGACAAAATAGTGGATCACCTTCTCGAAAAGAACATTAAAATAATCAGAGGTGGTGTTTATAAACCGAGAAGTTCTCCTTATGCTTTTAGAGGACTGGGAATAGACGGACTTAAAATGATGTATGAAAGATGCAAGCCACATAATATTAAGATCATAACCGAAGTCATGCAGGTTTCACAAATTGAAGAGATGCTTCCCTTCGTTGATGTATTTCAGGTAGGTGCCCGGAATTCACAAAACTTTAATTTGCTCGACGCATTAGGAGAATTGGATAAACCCATCTTACTAAAACGAGGCATAAGTGGAACCATTGAAGAACTTCTTTCTTCCGCCGAATATGTTTTCAGTAAGGGGAATGAAAAATTAATTCTGTGTGAAAGAGGCATTCGGACTTTTGAAACCGCCTATCGCAACACCTTCGACATTAATGCCATTCAGGTATTGAAAGAAAAAACACATCTTCCTGTTATTGCAGATCCTTCACATGGAGTTGGAATTCGCTCTTTTGTGCCAAAACTCGCTTTATCCGCCTTATTAAGTGGTGCTGATGGCATAATTTACGAAGTGCACGAAAAACCGGAAGAAGCTTTTTCAGACGGACAACAGACGCTTAATTTTATGGAATCAGGAGAATTAATAGAAAAGATCAAATTACTTTATCAATCATTTATTTTCAATTAACTTTGGATATGCCTTTAATCAAAGCGACAGGATATAACATTGAAATTGGAACTGCAATTTTCAAGTCGGTTTCTGCGCACCTGAACAAAAACAAGTATTCAAAACACTTTATTGTATGCGACAGCAATACTTTAAAACACTGTTTAAGTGCTTTGATCTTAAATTGCCCTAAATTAAAACAAGCCGAAATCATTGAATTGGATCCGGGCGAAGAATCGAAAGACATAAATCTTGTGTGTCACATTTGGCAAACTTTAACCGAAAACAATGCAGATAAAAAGAGCTTGATCATAAATCTGGGTGGTGGCGTTGTCTCCGACATTGGAGGCTTTGCAGCATCCACTTATAAACGGGGAATCAGTTCTATAAATATTCCTACAACTCTTTTGGCCATGGCAGATGCCAGTGTGGGTGGTAAAACAGGGATCAATTTTGGCGGGATCAAAAATCACGTAGGAACATTTCATCAACCCAAAGCAGTTTTTATTCATCCTGAATATTTAAGAACATTGCCACATGAGCATTGGGTGAATGGATTTGCTGAAATTGTAAAAATTGCACTTGTCAATAATAAGAACTTTTTTAAAGCTGTCGCAGAGATCAATATTCATAAAGGATTTACTCCGCTTACCGTCATAAAAAAATCTGTAGAGCTAAAGAATGGGATCGTTAAAAAAGATCCGAATGAAAAAGGATTACGTAAAACGCTGAACTTCGGACACACCGTTGGTCATGCGATGGAAAGTTTACACATGCAAAGCATGAAACCTCTTTTGCATGGGGAAGCAGTGGCTATCGGAATGGCTATTGAATCCTACTTAAGTTTAAGTCTGAAATTAATTACTCAAAAGGAGTTTGATGAGATCATGAAGTGTCTGAAAATAAACTTCCGATTTCCTCAAATCAACATGAATGAAATTGATGCTTTTTACAAATATTTTAAGCAAGATAAAAAACATGCCGGAAAGAACTATAACCTCGTTTTGTTGAATGGAATCGGCAATTGCAAGTATGATGTAAAAGTGACAAATATTCAATTAGACAAAGCGATCTTATACTACAACGCAAAAATTTCAGATGCTGCTTCAGTATAATAAATCTTCAATTGAAACCATCATTGAGCTAAATGGTTCGAAAAGCATTAGCAACCGATTGTTGATCCTGAAGGATGTAATGAATCTGCCAAATGAGCTGGTAAATCTATCTTCCTCGAAAGACACCCAAACACTCCTGGCCCTGCTGACACAAATGAATCAGAAAAAGAACCACCACCTTGATGTAGGAGATGCAGGAACCGATATGCGTTTTCTTACGGCATTGCTATGTACAAAAGATGGCGAATGGACCATCACCGGTTCTGAAAGAATGAAAGAAAGGCCTATTCAACACCTTGTCGATGCTTTGAAATTATTAGGCGCAGAAATATCTTACTTAGGAAAAGAAGGCTTTCCTCCTTTAAAAATCACTGGTAAAAAATTAAGGGGTGGTAAAATTGAGGTTGACGGAAGTATCAGCTCTCAGTTCATTTCAGCCTTATTACTCATAGCTCCGACTCTTGAAAACGGATTGGAAATACAGATCAAAAACAAAACTGTTTCCTGGTCCTATATTTTGATGACCTTAGATATTTTGAGTCAATTTGGAATAAGGGTTTCTACTGCACTTGATACGATCAGGGTTTCTAATGCACAGGACGAAATTCCAAATACACCTTTCTTAATAGAATCCGATTGGTCCGCCGCTTCTTATTGGTTTTCACTTGTAGCGCTTGCTCCCAATGCAAAGATCATTTTAAAAGGATTACAAAAAGGTTCGTCGCAAGGAGATTCCGTTTTACCTGAGATCTATCAAAATTTTGGCGTTACAACTGAGTACAATGGTTCAGAATTTATTCTTACAAAAACAACGACCCATCTCAAACATTTCGAATACGATTTTACAAATTGCCCGGATATTGCTCAGACAGTTGCAGTAACGTGCTTTGCTTTAAAGATCAGCTGTACTCTCACCGGCCTTTCTACTCTTAAAAATAAAGAAACCGACAGATTGCTGGCCTTAAAGACGGAACTGGAAAAACTTGGAGCAAAAGTTGAAATTACAGATGATTCCTTCCAAATGGATAGCAAAAGAACAGAGACCATCAATGATAAAACGTTAATCATTAACACTTACGGAGATCATCGCATGGCTATGAGTTTTGCCCCGCTTGTGTGCGAATTGGGTCAAATACAATTGAATGATCCTTCTGTCGTGAACAAATCTTATCCCGAATTTTGGGAAGATCTCAAGAAAGCAGGGATTAGTGCCCAATAAGCATTACTTTCATTTGTGCTTTATTTTACCTATTTTTAATATTCTAAAATCGAGTTTATGGAACGTAGAGATTTCTTTCAGAAAGGTACAGCCTTCACCGTTGGTGGTTTGGCATTTTTAGCCTCAATCAATAAATCATTCGCAAAGGGTTTTGAAAAACAATTGAATCGACTGGAGAATATGAGTCCGGAAGCTGGTTCATCTGATGAAGATTTCTGGAATTACATCAAAGAAAGCTATACTGTTTCTCCCAATCTCATCAATTTAAACAATGGTGGTGTTGCACCCCAACCGAAAGTGGTGCAGGATGCGCACATTCGTTATTATCAGTATTGCAATGAAGCGCCAAGTTATTATATGTGGAGGATCTTGGATGCAGGAAGAGAAGCACTAAGAAATAAACTGGCCGATCTGGGCGGAGTGAGTGCAGATGAGATCGCCATTAACAGAAATTCAACAGAAGGTTTGAACACAGTGATCTTTGGTTTGAATTTAAAAGCCGGAGACGAAGTTGTATTGAGCAAATACGATTATCCCAATATGATGAATGCATGGAAACAAAGGGAAAAAAGGGATGGTATTAAATTGGTGTGGATCGATATTCCTCAACCAACGGAAGACGATGCTACAATTGTTGAACTTTACAAAAAAGCCATCACCCCAAAGACAAAGATCGTACACATCACTCACCTGATCAATTGGTCCGGCAACTTAGTTCCTGCAAAGAAGATCGCCGACATGGCTCATAGTAAGGGATGCGAAGTGATCGTTGATGCGGCTCATTCTTTTGCTCATCTGGATTTTAAAATAGAAGATACCGGCGCTGATTACCTGGCCACTTCACTTCACAAATGGATGTCGGCTCCTTTCGGAAGCGGATTACTTTATATTAAAAAAGATAAAATTAAAAATGTCTGGGCTCTTCTTTCGGCCGGCGAACCGGATGGAACGGACATTCGTAAATTTGAAAATCTGGGAACCAGGAATATGGCAGCCGAAATGGCCATCAGCGCCTCGGTTGATTTTCATAATGTAATTGGAAGTAAAAGAAAAGAAGACAGACTTCGTTTTTTAAAGAATTACTGGGTGGAAAAGACGAAGGATCTTCCGAGAGCAAAAAGCTACACTTCACTAAAACCGGAATATTCCTGCGCCATTCATAATATCGGATTTGAAGGCTGGAAAGCCAATGACATTGATAATTATTTGTACGAAAAACACAAAGTTCATGTCGTTTCCATAGTGGTAGAAAAAATAAATGGAATACGAGTTACACCAAATGTCTATACTTCTACAAAAGATCTGGATGTATTAGTAAAAGGGCTTACTAATTTCTCAAAACAAACTCCTCCGGCGAATAAATGAGAATGAGAAGTTTTTTGTTTGCACTTTTCGGTTTATTGTTGAAGCGAAAAAACGTCTTGGCTCTTGCTTCCTGCCTCTTTCTACATTGCCATTTTTCTCAGGCACAAAAACAAGTTATCTTCACTGAAAAAGCTCCAAAACCAATTGGCCCCTACAGTCAGGCTATTTCCAATGGAAACACGCTTTATATTTCCGGTCAGATTGCGTTGAGAACCGACGGAAGTTTGGATACAAGTAGTATTGAAAATGAGACCACGCTTGTAATGACAAATCTGAAAGCAATATTAGAAGCAGCAAAGTTGGAAATGAAGCACGTATTGAAATGCACTATATATGTAACTGACCTGAAGAATTTCAAACGCATCAATGATGTTTACGCGACATTTTTCACATCAGATCCTCCTGCAAGGGAAACCGTTGAAGTGAGAGCCTTACCCAAAGGAGCACATATTGAAATTTCTGCGATTGCCAAGGGAAAACAATAATCGTTGAAGGCAATTAAAATCCGGCCTTTTAAATTACACCATCCCCTTTATTTTAGTTAAATTTACCCTCTCTTAAATGGCTTTTTTCGGCATAAATAACAAAGGACCTGAAACGGCAGAAATGTCTTTTTTACAGCATCTCGAGGCACTGCGCTGGCATCTGGTTCGCAGCGCTGCTGTTATTATGACCTTTGCCATTGCTATTTTTTGTCTGCCTCAATTCTTTATAGACACCGTACTGCTGGGCCCTATTGAACAGGATTTTATTTCCTACAGAGCCTTGTGTGCCTTGGGATACAAGATCGGAGCCGGCGATGTGATGTGTATGCACGTGAAACATGTTACCCTTCAAACTTTAGGAATTTCTGAACAATTCTTCACGCACATGGGTTTCTCCTTTATGGGTGGGATCATTCTTGGTTTTCCTTACGTACTGTGGGAATTATGGAAATTTGTTAGACCGGCACTTAAAGACAAAGAATTAGGACCGGTTAAGATCTTCATTGTCATCGCCTCCATTCTATTTCTTATTGGGATCGCATTCGGTTATTTCATCATGTTCCCCATGTCTTATAATTTTCTTATCAATTATCAGATGTCTGACAAGATCGTGACCAATCAAACGCTAGACGACTACACTTCTTTTATTTATACACTGACCCTGGTATCCGGAATTATTTTTGAGATGCCGATCCTCGTCTATTTTTTAACACGCTTAACTTTGCTTACGCCCCAGTTCATGCGTAAATACCGTAAGCATGCAGTTGTTGTGATCCTTATCGTAGGTGCTGTGATCACCCCTAGTCCGGATGTGACTTCACAAATGGTTGTAGCAGTACCTATGTATCTTCTTTATGAGATAAGTGTTTTCATCTCGGCATGGGCTGTCAAAAAATACAAACTTAACGATTAATAAAAATGTCATCTCAACTCGAAGAATTCAATGCCTATCGTTCAAAAATGAACGATGTGATATTGGGAAAAGACAACCTGGTGATCAAACGTCTTTTTAATCTGGATACTCAAACTTATCAGGAAGGAGCACTGAATGTTAAGACGAAAGAATTACTCGGTTTGGTTGCCAGTATGGTATTAAGATGCGACGATTGCATCAAGTATCATCTTATTAAATGCCATGAGCAGAAATGTACGACTGAAGAGATCTATGAAGTTTTTGCTGTTGCAAATATTGTTGGCGGTACTATTGTGATCCCACACACGCGAAGAGGTGCTGAGTTCTGGGAAGAACTGACAAAAAAATAAGGGACCTTTTTTCAAAGATCCCTTATTCATTTTATTCTTATTCTAATATTTACTCGGTTAAAACTATTCGTTTTACCATTTTTTGACCTTCTGATTCAAAACTGATCATGTAAACACCCGGCAATAAATACTCTGTAGAAAGTTTCACTTCATTATTGAATTCGCCACCCTTGTATAAATGATTTATCAAGACTCTTCCTTGATAATCAGTGATCTTAACAACAAGATCATTGCTATTGTCACTCACTGAAAATTTCAATTCATCATCAGCACTTGGATTTGGAAAAATATTGATATCCATGTTCATGGTATTAAATTCTTTTATTGCAGCAGGAGTTGGCGTATATTGAGTAGCTCCTCCCGGAATGGTATTGCTTCCGCCACCTGGTCCGGTATTACCTGCTGTTACTACACCATAATATTTAGGCCCTAGTACATAAGGAAAAACAGGATTGTAAGAAGCATCAACTGTTACAAAATATGCATAGATCCCTGCAGGATACTCAGGTGTTACGCAAAATCTTCCGTTGTATTGATCCAGATCTCCTGATCCTGCTGAATAATCGTAATCCTCCAGAAAAGTTCCGGCATAATAGGTACTTGGAGAACCATTAATTATACAGGTAGTTGTCATGGATGGTCCGTTCGTACGTGTTGAATTTCCAGTTAGAGTATAACTGGGTGTCATTCTTTTTATTGGACCTGTACCATTTACATTCGTGTAGCCGAATGGTCCGTAAATTGGAAATCCATCAAAGGCATACCCGATTATTGGAGAATGTGCGCTGCTATTATTGTAAGCAAATAAACATTTTGGAATGACGTGATTGTGATAGGTTCCTGTTTGATTCGCGTGGCCAAGACAAGCATCAAAACTTACACCCTCAAAAACATAAGCGTTTCTGTTCCAAGTACCAACACCCGGACTTACCGTATTTGTTCCGTTATTCCATGTGAAACCATCCATCCCATTAAATATTACCATACCATTACTCCACACACCAATAGGTCCTAAACCGGAAGTTGTTTTTGTTCCGGTATTATTTACAGGACTTAAAGTTAATTTCCAAACTTTGTTTTGTGCTGAAGGTACATTCGGATTCATGCTCCATGGCCCGACATTATAACTGGGAATTCCCTGTGAGCTAACGTAAACATCCGTTCCTGTATAATAAACAGACTGAACGTTAGCAGGAATAGAACCATTAACTGCTGGAGCACATCCGGAACAATTGTATCCGGTTAGACCCGTTTGATTGATCACCCATGAACTCACCGCAGGATTTACCTGAGCAAAAAGAGATCCTACACCCATTCCAAATGCAAGAACTAGATTTAATTTGTTTGATTTCATTTTTAATTTGTTTCGCTTTTATCAAATTTAATTATTTGGTCTGTAATTGGAATTGTATAAATAATACTTATCGGTGAGTGTCCTTAAAAATGAGGTGAGATCCTTCAGTTGTTGCTTGTCAAGACCAACTCCTTTCCGGAGATCAGGATCTAAATCGGAATTAGAGCGATCAAGTTCTGCGTAATGTTTGAGCGCTTCTTTTAGTTTATTCACGCGGCCGTCATGAAAGTACGGACCTGAGAATTCAATATTTCTAAGAGTAGGAACACGAAACTTTAAGGAATCATTTTTGTTGTGCGTCACTTTCATTCTTCCGGCATCCTTATAAAATGTGTCGGCAGGTAGACCGTTATTTCTAAAACTGTGATCAGTAAAAAGAGGTTCTTTATGGCAGGAAGCGCATTGTTGCTTGAAAATCATGTAACCACGTTGCTCGCTTTCTGTAAATGAAACACCCTTGATCTTCTGCATCACACTATCGTATTTAGAGTGATAGGAAACAAGATTGGAAGTGAACATGGCTAAAGCTTTTAAGAGTTTTTCTTCATTGACAGTACTATCCTTAAAGGCTGCGAAGAACA
>DAORJH010000060.1:0-9053 GCA_035438925.1 Bacteroidia bacterium
GAAACATCCTTTTGATGATTTTGAAATTTTAAAAGAAACAATTAAAACACTAGGCGTTTAATGCTGTATTATCTTTTTGAATATTTAGATAAGATGTTTGATTTTCCGGGTGCGGGATTGTTTCATTACATTTCTTTTCGTGCAGCATTGGCCCTGATTGTCTCTCTTTTGATCTCTATGGTTTTTGGAAAAAGGATCATTGAATTCATACGCAAGAAACAGATTGGTGAAACAATACGCGAACTGGGTCTTGAGGGACAAAAACAAAAAGGGGGTACACCTACCATGGGGGGACTTATCATTCTTGCTGCGATCATCATTCCAACTTTGCTTTTCGCCAAAGTATTGAATGTATATATCGTATTGATGCTGATCTCCACTGTTTGGCTGGGAGGAATTGGTTTTCTGGATGATTACATCAAGGTATTTAAAAAGAATAAAGAGGGATTACAAGGGAAATTCAAGATCATTGGACAGATCGGTATCGGATTGATCGTTGGCTGCGTATTTTATTTTCATCCGGATGTTGTCGTGAAAGAGAGAATTGCACACGGAAAGACGGATGTGATCTCTATTTCGCAGGGAAATGAAAAGGTTGTGACACTCCCTAAGTATGCTGAAGTGCCGGTGAAGAATCTGAAAACTACGATCCCATTCCTGAAAAACAATGAATTGGATTATTCAGCCTTTATTTCCTGGATGTGTACAGATTGTGCAAAGTTCGGATGGATCATCTTCATCCCTATGGTGATCTTGGTGGTGACCGCTGTATCTAACGGTGCGAATATTACCGACGGAATTGATGGACTCGCTGCCGGAACAAGTGCAGTGATCGGTGTCGTTCTCGGAATTCTTGCCTGGGTTTCAAGTAACACAATTTTTGCAGATTATTTGAATATCATGTATATCCCTAATTCAGGAGAGCTGGTGGTATTTATTGCGGCTTTCATTGGTGCCTGTGTTGGATTTCTTTGGTACAATTCATTCCCGGCTCAGGTATTCATGGGTGATACAGGAAGTCTTGCCATCGGAGGTATCATCGCAGTATTTGCAATTGCGATCAGAAAAGAATTATTGATCCCCATTCTTTGCGGTGTGTTTCTCGTTGAAAATATTTCGGTGATTCTGCAGGTTTATTATTTCAAATATCAGAAAAAGAAAAGAGGACTTGAGTACGCGCAAACCCATCGTCTTTTCAAAATGGCTCCACTTCATCATCACTATCAGAAATCAGGATTCCATGAATCAAAAATTGTGATGCGTTTTTTCATTATCAGTATAGCTCTCGCAGTATTAACCCTTGTAACCTTGAAGATCAGATAATGGGAAAGAGATTGGCAATACTCGGAAGTGGCGAAAGCGGCGTTGGAAGTGCGATCCTTGCCGTACAAAAAGGCTTTGATGTTTTTGTAAGTGATAAAGGTTTGATACAGGAGAAATATAAAATGCAACTACAGGAAGAGAAGATACCTTTCGAAGAAGGAACGCACACATATGAAAAGATCCTGAATGCAGAAGAAGTGATCAAAAGTCCTGGTATTCCTGATTCAGCAGATCTGGTTAAAAAATTACATGAAAAGAAAATACCGGTCATCTCTGAAATAGAATTTGCCGGAAGATATACAAATGCGAAGAAGATCTGTATCACCGGATCGAACGGTAAAACTACTACTACACTTTTAACCTATCATATCCTTAAAAAAGCGGGTTACAATGTTGGACTTGGCGGGAATGTAGGAAAGAGTTTTGCATTACAGGTGGCAAGAGAGAAGCATGATTATTATGTTCTTGAGCTCAGCAGCTTTCAGCTGGATAATATGTATTCTTTCACAGCTGATGTTGCTGTTCTTCTGAATATCACTCCTGATCACTTGGATAGATATGATTACTCATTCGATAAATATACGGCAAGTAAATTCCGCATCACTCAAAATCAAACAAGTTCCAATTTCTTCATCTATAACAGCGATGATGAGGTGATTGCAAAATATTTAAGTACGCATAAAACAGGTTCAACCCTCATCCCTTTCAGTATAAAAAAAAAGATCGAAGGAGACGGAGCCTATCTCGACGAAAATAATCTAACCCTTAATTATAAACCAAACCAAAACCAACCCTTAATTATGACAATTGAACAATTAGCACTGCAAGGTAAACACAATGTTTACAACAGTATGGCCGCATCTCTCGCTTCCAGGATCGTGGACGTACGTAAAGAGATCATTCGCGAGAGTCTTCAGGATTTTCAGAATGTTGAACATCGTCTCGAATTTGTTGCCTCTATCAATGGGATCGAATTTATCAATGATTCCAAAGCAACGAATGTAAACTCTACCTGGTATGCACTTGAAAGTATGCAGAAGCCAATTGTTTGGGTATGTGGCGGACAAGATAAAGGAAATGATTACAACGAATTGTCTGAACTCGTTAAATCAAAAGTGAAAGCAATCGTTTGTCTCGGAAAAGATAACAAGAAGATCATTGATGCTTTTAAAGGAAGTGTGGATCTTATTGTGGAAACAGACAATGCTGCTGATGCAGTTGCTGCTTCTTACAAGATAGGTAAAAAAGGAGATGTAGTACTTTTATCCCCTGCTTGCGCTAGCTTCGATCTTTTTAAGAATTACGAAGACAGAGGTATGCAATTCAAAGCTGCGGTTCGTTCACTTTAAAATAAATTATTAAAACAGAATGAAATTATTTACGTATTTAAAAGGAGATAAAGTGATCTGGGCGATCATGCTATTCCTCTCACTGCTGTCTGTCCTGGTTGTTTATTCGGCAGTAGTAACGCTTGCGCATAAGTTCAAGCAGGGGAATACTGAGTTCTACCTGATGAAGCATTTCGTGCTCATTTCACTTGGCTTTTTACTTGCGTATTTTTTTCATCGCATCCGTTATACCGTATTCAGTAAAGTGGCACAGGTTGGATTTTTCCTTTCCATTCCACTTTTACTTTATACTTTATTAAAAGGTGTTAGTGCCGGAGAAGCTTCTCGTTGGCTGGAGATTCCGGGATTAGGACTCACATTTCAGTCGTCTGACATCGCTAAGTTGATGCTGCTGATCTATGTGGCACGTGTCCTTTCTGTGAAAGGAAAGGAATTGATCGATTTTAAATCGGTCATGAAACATTTGATGATACCTATAGGGATCATTTGTGTTTTGATCCTTCCTGCTAATTTTTCCACTGCCGCTCTATTGTTCTTTAATTGTTTGTTGTTGATGTTCCTCGGAGGTGTCAACATCAGGATCATTCTTAAGATCGCCGGAATTTGTTTACTCACAGGCGCATTGTTCTTTACATGGGTTTGGTTTGCGCCGAACACAATTCCCGGAGGAAGGGGCTCAACTTGGAAATCAAGGATAGAAAGTTTCTCAAGTGGCGACTCAAAGTCAAATTATCAGAGTGATCAGGCAAAGATCGCTATTGCAACCGGTGGTGTGATCGGAAAAGGTCCGGGCAACAGTACCCAGCGCGCATTCTTGCCACAGGCTTCTTCTGATTTTATTTATGCAATTATCATTGAGGAATATGGTCTCATCACAGGGTTTGTGATCTTATTCTTATACATGATTCTGCTTTACCGAGGTGTGAAATTATTGCGAGATAATGATAAACCATTTGGAACATTCATGGCATTAGGGCTCATTTTCAGTCTGGTTTTTCAGGCATTGGTCAATATGGCGGTAGCCGTGAATCTTTTTCCGGTTACAGGTCAGCCTCTTCCTTTGGTGAGTATGGGAGGAACTTCCATCTGGTTCACCATGATCGCAATGGGAATAATATTAAGTGTAAGTAAAGGAGTAGAAGAAAAAACAGAAGAGCAGCTTGAAACAACTTAAGGTCATACTTAGTGGAGGAGGTACCGGTGGACATATTTTTCCCGCCGTGGCAATTGCGAATGAGATCAAAAGAATAGTACCCAATGCAGAGATCCTATTTGTAGGTGCACTTGGTAAAATGGAAATGGAAAAAGTTCCTGCAGCCGGTTATAAGATCATTGGCGTTCCTATAGCAGGTTTTCAAAGAAGATTTACGCTCTCAAATTTCAAATTGCCTTTTCTTATCATCAAAAGCATGATGATGACCAGAAAGATAATCGCTGATTTTGATCCGGATGTGGTGGTTGGTACCGGAGGCTATGCCAGTGGACCATTGATCAAAGCCGCAACAGGAAAAGGAATACCGGCATTGATTCAGGAACAGAATTCTTATGCAGGTATCACAAATAAAATTCTCTCCAAGAAGGCAGCAAAGATCTGTGTAGCCTATGAAGGGATGGAACGTTTTTTTCCAAAGGAAAAGATCATCATGACCGGAAATCCGGTAAGGCAGGATATCAAAGATCTTTCCAATAGAAAGATGGAAGCACAAACTTTTTTCAAATTGAAAGCTGATCGAAAAACGATATTGGTCATTGGAGGAAGTCTAGGTGCTCGCACAATAAATGAAGCCATGGGAAAAGATCTTCAGCAACTTGCTGATAAAGGAATTCAATTGATATGGCAAACCGGTAAGACTTACGCTGATCAGGCGAAAATGCAGACATTACCTTTTTCTGATAAAGCGATCTATGCTTTTGATTTTATTTCAAGGATGGATCTTGCTTATGCTTGCGCTGATCTTGTCATATCTAGGGCCGGTGCAAGTTCTGTTTCTGAGCTTTGCAATACAGCAAAACCCTGCATTTTGGTACCTTCTCCCAATGTGGCTGAAGATCATCAAACAAAGAATGCATTGGCTTTATCAAGAAAGAATGCTGCTATTTTGATCAAAGATCAGGATGCATCTCAGGAATTGGTAAAATGCGCGGTTGAATTGTTAATGTCGGATAGCCGAATGAAAGATCTATCTGACAATATCAGTAAACTTGCTTTTCCCGATTCGGCCAATGAGATAGCAAAAGAGGTACTGAAACTCGCAAAGTATAGTTTATGAAGATCCTCGATTATAAATTTTATTATTTTCTTGGCGTGGGTGGTATTGGGATGAGTGCACTTGCTCGCTATTTCAATCACTACAAAAAAAAGACGGCGGGCTATGATAAAACATCAACAGTTCTAACAAAAAGACTCGAGTCAGAAGGGATCATTTGTCACTACGAGGAGAATACCTCTCTGCTGAAAGATTTATTAAAGGATTACCGAAAAGAAGAGGTACTCATCGTTTATACTCCTGCCGTTCCGAATGATCATAGGGAATTCATTTACCTCAGAGAAAATGGCTATGAGATCCTGAAACGTTCTGCCGTTCTGGGTAAGATCACGGAGCAGTTCAAGACAATTGCCATTGCAGGTACGCACGGAAAAACAACTACAACAACATTGGTGACACATATTCTTAAAAGTGCAGGCATCAATTGTTTTTCATTTATGGGAGGTATCTCAAAGAATTACGACACCAATCTACTTTTAGGTGATGTGAATGCCTCAGAAACTTACGTGGTAGTAGAAGCCGATGAGTACGATCGCTCCTTTTTAACACTTCAGCCTTATATTGGTTTGATCACAAGTGTGGATGCTGATCATCTTGACATCTACGGAAGCGAAGATCACGTGAAAGAAGGCTATACTTTGTTTGCCGAAAAGGTAAAAAAGGAGGGCATTTTAATTGTTAAGAAAAATGTTGATAACGATTTGGCGCTCACACGTAAACGCCTGATCTACTCCCTAAATTTAGATACGGAATATTGTGCAGATTCGATACGTATCGAAAATGCGCAGTTTTTGTATGACATCAAAAGTCCTGTTGAGCCTGTAAGCCCCGTGGCACTAGGCATTCCGGGGCTTCACAATGTTGAGAATTCGGTGGCGGCAACAGCCATCGCTCAGCAGCTGGGAATAAAAAGTGATGTGATACGAAAGGCCCTAAGTTCTTTTAAAGGTGTGAAAAGAAGGTTTGATTACAGACTGAAGGAAGGTAACTGCGTTTTCATAGATGATTACGCGCATCATCCGGAGGAACTCAAAGCCACAATTGATTCTGTGAAGAAATTGTATCCAAATAAAAAGATAACAGGTATTTTTCAGCCCCATCTTTTTTCAAGGACAAGGGATTTTGCAGATGGATTTGCAGAAAGTCTGCAAATGCTCGATGTATGTTTGCTTTTGGAGATCTATCCTGCAAGGGAAAAACCGATTGAAGGCGTGAACTCATCCATGCTTCTGTCAAAAATGAGAGAGATGAAGAAAATGGTCCTGACAAGATCACAATTGATGGAGGAACTGAAATCAAATCGTCCTGAAGTACTGATCACCATGGGTGCCGGAGATATTGACACACTTGTAGAACCAATTGAAAAACTGCTCTTGGAAAAATAAAAATAATTCGAAAGGATAAATTGAAGAAAGTAAATTATAGAAAAGTATTGACGCTTCTGCTTTGGACAGTTTCCATTTGCGGACTCTGTTTCTCTTTTGCTTTTGTAGCCAAAAGTGAAAAGGAAAGTGCAGTGAAAGCGCTGAATATTTCTGTCTATAACAATTTGGAGAATCAATTCATCAGCGAATCAGATATCCGGAATTTTTTAGATGAAAGTGGCAGAAAGATCATTTCTGAAAAGATCGCTAAAGTGAGTATTCCTGATCTTGAGAAAGTGATCAATTCTCATCCGGCAGTAGAGAAAGCAGAAGTGGCAAAGGACATGAATGGTGAGATCAAGATCGATGTCTATCAGCGAACTCCTGTGTGCCGCGTGATCAACCTCGACGGAGAAAGTTATTACATCGATTCTCAAAGTAAATTGATGCCATTGAATGAAAATTACTCTGCCAGAGTGATCGTTGCGAGTGGAAATATCACAGAACCTTATTCAAGAAGGTATCAGTACAGCGTAGATCAGATCGCGAAAAACAAGATCTTCAGTGAGGTTAGTGTATTGGATGATGTACTTGCTGTTGTAAAGCATATTGATCAAGATACTGTTCTTAGTGCATTGATCCATCAGGTCTATGTGAATTCTGATAAAGAGCTGGAACTTTTCCCGGCAATCGGAAATCACAAGATCATCTTCGGGACAACAAAAGACCTTGATCAGAAATTCAATAAACTAAAATTGTTCTATACTCAGGGTTTGAATAAAGCAGATGCCTGGAAAAAATATTCTGTCATTAATTTAAAATACAAAAACCTGGTGGTTTGCACTAAAAAGTAAAATTATGGATACAAAGATCGAAAACAAACAAAATCTTGCTTCTGAACTGGTTGTTGGTTTGGATATTGGTACTACGAAGATCGCCGCAATCGTCGGACGTAAAAACGAATTCGGAAAAGTTGAGATCCTGGGTATCGGTAAGGCAGAATCTTTGGGTGTGACCCGCGGTGTGGTTGTCAATATCGAACAAACGATCGCTTCGATCCGTGCAGCTGTTGCAATCGCAGCCGACAAGGCAAATGTAGATATTGGAGAAGTGATCGTAGGTATTGCTGGACAACATATAAAAAGCATGCAACACAGAGGTATGATCACGCGTCAGAGTTTGGAAGATGAGGTTTCTCAGAAGGATGTTGATAATCTGATCGATAACATGCATCGTTTGGTAATGAATCCGGGTGAAGAGATCATTCATGTGATTCCTCAGGAATACATCATTGATAGCGAATCAGGAATTAAGAATCCGATCGGTCATGCCGGAATTCGCTTAGAAGGTAATTTTCATATCATAACAGGACAAGTAGGTGCTGTAAAGAATATTTTCAAGTGCGTGAATCGTGCAGGATTGGAAACAGTGGATCTTCACCTCGAGCCATTGGCCAGTGCAGATGCAGTTCTGAGCGATGAAGAGAAAGAAGCAGGTGTGGTATTAGTAGATATTGGTGGTGGTACAACAGATGTAGCCATTTTCTATGATGGTATCATTCGTCACACTGCCGTGATCCCGTTTGGCGGTAATATCATTACAGAAGATATTAAAGAAGGATGCAGTATCATTCGTACACAAGCTGAGCAGTTGAAAGTGCGTTTCGGTTCGGCTTTAGCTCAGGAAAATCAGGAGAATGAGATCATTTCGATTCCCGGTTTAAGAGGACGCCCTCATAAAGAAATATCCATTCGTTTTCTTGCACAGATCATACAGGCAAGAATGGAAGAGATATTGGAATTTGTATTGTTCGAAATAAAGAGCAGCGGCTTCGAAAGAAAACTTTCTGCAGGGATCGTTGTCACCGGTGGAGGTTCTTTATTGAAACACCTTCCTCAATTGGTGATGTTGACGACAGGTATGGATTGCAGAATCGGAACTCCGAATGAGCATTTAGCCGGAGGAGATGATGAACTGAAAAATCCTTTGTATGCAACAGGCGTTGGATTGGTGATGAAAGGAATTGAGAAGTACGAACGTGATGCGAAGAAAGGTATCAATACCAATAAAACAGAGGTTCAGCCGGAAGTGAAAACTGAAGAGATTGAACAAAAAGATAAAAAGAAAGTGGTTGGTCATTCCAAGAAGAAGATCGGTGGATTTTTTGAGAACATCATTAAATCTGCATCTGAGTGGATCAGCGACGACATAGAATAAAAACTAATAAACAAATCAATACAAACCTTAATCAGTAAAATCATGATGCAATTTGAATTACCTCAGGAAGAGAACTCCATCATCAAGGTGATAGGAGTGGGCGGGGGCGGAAGCAACGCCGTTAATCACATGTACCGCCTTGGAATTAAAGGGGTGGACTTCGTGATCTGTAATACAGATAAACAGGCAATGGATCAAAGCCCGGTGCCAAACAAAATTCAGCTGGGAAGCAGCTTAACGAAAGGACTTGGTGCTGGTGCCATGCCTGAGGTTGGTCGCAACGCAGCGCTTGAATCGATAGATGAAATTAAAAGTTATCTGGATGCGAATACACAAATGGTATTTATCACTGCCGGATTAGGTGGTGGAACCGGAACAGGAGCAGCTCCCGTGATCGCAAGCATTGCCAGAGAAATGGGAATACTAACGGTTGGTATTGTTACGATACCTTTTGCTTTCGAAGGAAAGAAAAGAAGAATGCAGGCCGAAGCCGGATTGGAAGAAATGAAAAAATATGTAGATACATTGTTGGT
>DAORJH010000061.1:0-9037 GCA_035438925.1 Bacteroidia bacterium
TATAAAAAGTAAAAAGTGAAAAATAAACTGATTTATCTTTTACTTTTTATTCTCCCACGTTTCTATTCACAGGAGCAGGAGGTCTATCCTTTCATGGATCTGAATTCGAATCATCTATTCTTCGGTAAAGATTCGTCTTCCTTCATGCGATTCTATCAAAAGCTGGATTCTTTTTCAAATAAGACCTTGAAGCGAATAAGTATCGTGCACATTGGTGGATCACACGTACAAGGAGGTACCTGGAGTAATTCCTTTACACAGGGATTACAAGATGAACTGAAACCTGTTGGAGGTGGTTATTTTTTCTTTCCATATAAACTAGCAAAGACCAACAGTCCGCATTTTGTGAGCTCATTTGGTAATGGAAGCTGGAAAAAATGTCGTTGCGTTGGCAAAGATTATTGTCTTCCGCTTGGAATGAGTGGAATGAGTGTAAGAACAAATGACAGCGTTTGCGAATTTGGCATGGCCCTCACAAAAAAGTCTTTGATCAAAGGTTTCAATTCAGCAAGGATCTATCACAACTTCAATCCATCCTTCGAGTTCAGAATAGTTGTGCCACCTGAAATGGAAGCGGTTCGTCTTGATAACAAAACGGAAGGTTATACTCAATTCGATCTTGCACAATGTATTGATTCCCTCACTTTTCAGCTTACAAGAAAAGATACAATTCAGAAAGACTTTATACTTTATGGATTAAGTGCTGAATCAAATATGGCCAACAGTCTTTATTTAGCAACACTGGGTGCAAATGGCGCGCAGAGTTCATCTTTTCTAAAATGTACCTATTTTACCGAACAACTTAGAACAATTCATCCTGATCTTGTGATCCTTTCGCTGGGCGTGAATGATTCGCAGAATAAGGCTTTCGAAAAGGAAGATTACATAGAACATTATGACAGCTTGATCACGAAAGTGCGTGAAGCAGCTCCCGGCACGGCTATTTTGCTCACAACAACCACTGATAATTTCATTAAGAGAAGAACTCCAAATAAACGTTCTGAAATAACAAAGGATGCAATGTTTGAACTCATGAACAAACACGGTGTGGCTGTGTGGGATCTTTTCTCTATAATGGGTGGATACAAATCCATGCTCAAATGGGTGAAAGCCGGACTTGCTTCCAAAGACAGAGTCCATTTCTCCGGAAAAGGATATACGATCATTGGGGATCTGATGAGTTCTGCCTTACTTAAGTCGTACTACGCTAACCGTAAAAAAGAGAACAAATAGATCTGATTCATCAAATACTGAATTACTCTCACGACAAGCCTTTGCTTTTTACGCAGCTTTTCTTTTGGGGATTTTTCGCTTTTGTTCTGGCTATTTATGTTTTTGTTTACGATAAAAGCAAAAAAAGAACCCTTTTTCTATTAGCTGTAAGTTTGTTCTTTTATTTCAAGACTAGCGGCGTATTTGTTTTGCTGCTTTTATTCACCATCATTTGTGATTATAACTGGGGACGTCTCATGCATCGCAGTCATGATGATAGGAAGAGAAAATTATTTCTTACACTGAGTGTCGTCTTGAATCTATCCTTACTTTCTTATTTCAAGTATTCTTATTTTTTCAATGAAAGCATCAATCAGATAACCGGTAGTCAGCATTCTTTTTTTAACCACTTCACTCATTTTTCTAATACCTTTTTCGGAACTACGTTTAGTGTAGATAAATTACTGCTTCCGGTGGGAGTATCCTTCTTCACATTTCAATCGCTTTCTTACACGATCGATATGTACAGGAGAAAGATACTGCCAGTTGAAAATGTATTCGATTATGGTTTTTTTGTCTGCTTCTTTCCTCATCTGGTAGCTGGTCCAATTGTAAAGGCGCATGATTTCCTCGCGCAGATCTACCAGCCTTATCGTCTTGATAAAAATGAATTCGGCATGGCTTTGTTTTGGATCCTCAATGGTTTCTCAAAGAAGATCATTGCAGATTATATAGCCGTGAATTATATTGACAGGATCTTCGATAATCCTAATTTTTTCAGTGGAGTGGAAACGATCTTCGGTATCTTTGGTTATTCATTGCAGATCTATATGGACTTCAGTGGATATACCGATATGGCAATCGGAATCGCACTCATTCTCGGTTACAGATTAAAGACCAATTTTCTGTCTCCTTATAAAGCTACCAGCACAAGTGAATTCTGGAAACGCTGGCATATCTCTCTTTCCAGTTGGCTACAAGAGTATTTGTATATTCCATTGGGTGGGAATAAAAAGGGAACGATAGGATCCTACATTGCCATCGCAGTCATTTCTGTTTTTATGATCTTATTGAGTGGAAAGATCTGGTTGATCTGGTTGATGATAATTTTCGCCCTATTACTAACGCTTTGTTTTATTTTCATTCCAAAGGTCAAACAAAGTATCAATACGAACATAAACTTAATGGTGACCATGCTTTTGGGTGGACTCTGGCATGGGAGCAGCTGGCTTTTTCTTATCTGGGGTGGATTGAATGGAGTAGGCTTGATCATTCATAAATTCTGGAAGAATATTTCGCCTTTCAAAAACTCGGAGGGAAAAGGCACACGCTTCTTATTGATGCTGATAACACTTACCTTCATCAGCTTTACTCGAATTTTCTTTCGAAGCAGTGATGTGGAAACTGTCAATACAATATTCTACCGCATAGGAAATCATTTTGGGGCCGATCTTATCTTCAAAATTATCGAAGGTTATAAATTTGTACTGTTCATCATTCTTGCAGGATATCTGATCCATTGGATTCCGGAAAAAATGAAAGAAAGGTACAGAAATTGGTTTTCTTCTCTGAATTATTGGGGAATGGGAGGAATGGCAGTTTTGATCGTATTGATCATGTATCAGTTCATGAGTGGAGAAATGCAACCATTCATTTATTTTCAGTTTTAAGCCCTTTATTTGGATTCCATCATTTTTTCCAATGCATACATTTCATCCCTGAGTCTGGCTGCTTCTGAAAAATTCAATTCTTTTGCAGCTTTCAGCATTTGATTTTTGATCTTGGCGATCTCCTTCTTCAGCTCATCCTTGCTCATGTATTGCACTACAGGGTCTGCTGCAATATTTAGCTCATCAGATTCTACATACGCTTTTACCAACTTACCGTCAACCGTCACTTCTGTTGCTCCAAATTGTGATTGTTTAGAGACTTTTTTGCCAGCCTGTTTTGGAGTGATCTGGTTTTTGATATTGTATTCCAATTGTTTTTTTCTTCTTCTCTCCGTTTCTTCCATTGTGAATTTCATGCTGTCGGTTATTCGATCAGCATACATGATCACGCGCCCATTCACGTTTCTTGCAGCACGTCCAACGGTCTGCACAAGACTTCTTTCATTTCGCAAAAACCCCTCTTTATCTGCATCAAGAATAGCAACCAAACTAACCTCCGGAAGATCGAGGCCTTCTCTGAGCAAATTGATCCCTACCAAAACATCAAACATTCCGATTCGTAATTGTCTCAGGATCTCAATTCTTTCCAAAGTATCAACTTCACTGTGGATATAACGACAGCGCACATTCAGCTTCACTAAATATTTGGTGAGTTCTTCCGCCATTCTTTTCGTTAAGGTAGTTACCAATACTCTTTCATCGAGGGCAACAACTTTGTGAATTTCATCTAACAGATCATCCACTTGATTCACGCAGGGCCTCACTTCTATCAGTGGGTCTAGTATTCCTGTTGGTCTGATCAGCTGCTCCACTACAATTCCTCCTGCAAGTTGTAATTCGTAATCCGCCGGAGTGGCACTCACAAAAATGACCTGATTCTGCAATGCAGTGAATTCTTCAAATTTCAATGGTCTGTTATCAAGAGCTGATGGCAATCGAAATCCGTATTCCACCAGATTTTGTTTGCGACTGAGATCTCCTCCAAACATGGCCCGTACCTGTGGTAGCGTGACATGACTTTCATCCACGATCATTAAATAGTCATCTGGAAAATAATCGAGCAAACAAAAAGGTCTGGTCCCCGCTTCTCGTCCATCAAAATAGCGGGAATAATTTTCAATACCACTGCAATAACCAAGTTCACGCATCATTTCCAGATCGTAATTCACTCTTTCTTCCAGTCTTTTCGCTTCCAGATCTTTTTTCTGATTTAAAAAATGTTCCTTCTGAATGATCATGTCGTCATAGATCATTTGCATGGCTTTCTGCATTGTATCCGGAGCCGTTACAAATAAGTTGGCAGGATATACATTAAAGGACTTGAATTTATTAATAATGAAATTATTCGCACTGTCAAATGTCTCTATGCTTTCAATTTCATCTCCAAAAAAAATGATTCTAACGCAATAATCGGCGTAAGGAAGATTGACGTCAACAGTATCTCCAGTCACTCTGAATGTTGCTCTGGAAAAATCTCCGGTTGTTCTGGAATAAAGCGAAGCAACAAATTGATGAAGAAGTTTATTTCGTGAGATCTTCTGACCAACCGAGATCGGAATGATGTTCTTTTTAAAATCAACGGGATTGCCAATCCCATAGATACAGCTTACTGAACTCACAACGATCACATCTCTCCTTCCTGAAAGAAGGGAAGAGGTGGCACTCAATCGTAGTTTTTCAATCTCTTCATTGATCGCAAGATCTTTTTCAATGTATGTTCCCGTTGTAGGCAGAAAAGCCTCTGGTTGATAGTAATCGTAATAGCTCACAAAATACTCAACAGCATTGTTCGGAAAGAACTGTTTGAACTCGCTATAAAGTTGTGCTGCAAGGGTCTTATTATGACTGAGAATGAGCGTAGGTCTGTCTACATTTTTGATCACATTGGCTGCAGTAAAGGTCTTACCGGAGCCTGTTACGCCAAGCAATACTTGGTATTGTGAATTCTTAAGTAGTCCTTCGGTCAATTGCCTAATTGCTTCGGGCTGATCACCAGTAGGCTGAAATTCAGATGTAAGTTCGAACGACATACCTTACAAATTTACCTTTTTATTGATCTTGAATGGATGAAAAGTTGGATGAAAATATTATCTTTTTATTCATTAAATTAGTGCTATTAATTACTATTATGCTAAAGCTGTATTTTAAAAGAACGATCCTTGTCGCAATTTTATTTTCATTCTCTTTTGTTTATTCGCAACCGGGAAAGAACGGAGTGTACAATGTTACTTCCGCTAATCAGGTGGTAAATAAATATTGCCCTGTTGCTGCTAATATCAGCGCAGGTGCAAATACAGTTACTCTTTCAACCGGACCTGGATTCTCGCTTTGTCCCGGTGATCTTATCATGATCTATCAGGCGCAAGGTGCGAATGTGGATGGATCGAATACAAGTTCTTATGGAAATATCCTCAATTACAACAGTGCAGGTCTCTATGAATTCAAATATGTGCAAAGCATCAATGGAAATGTGGTCACCGTTCAAACTACATTTACAAATTCTTATGCAACCGCCGGAAGGGTGCAGGCAATAAAAGTACCACAATACACAACATTAACTATCAACACAGGCGCGAGTATTGTTGCAAAGCCTTGGAGAGATACAACCATTCTTGCAGTTCCTTACCGTTTTGGCGGCCTAGTGGTCATACATGCCTCAAATATCACGAACAATGGAACGATTGCCTCTTCCGGTTCCGGCTTTAGGGGTGGTCAGCTCGATGATCAAACTTATGGTTGGGGAGTTACTTCTTATGTTTCGGGTGTAACAACAGACGGAGGAGAAAAAGGAGAAAGTATTGCAGGATTTCAGACAGATTATGATGCGAATGGAGGAAGGTATTGCATGGGAGCAGTAGCAAATGGTGGAGGTGGTGGAAACACACATAATTCCGCTGCGGGTGGTGGAGCAAATGGAAACAATGGTAATGCTTGGTCTGGTCATGGCATCATGGTCGTTGATCCAAATAATCCTTTAGCTGCTTGGGCCCTTGATCCTGCATACATTTCCAATGGGAATGCGCTTACGAATTCTTCCGGTGGTGGAAGAGGAGGTTATAGTTTTGGTGGTGGCGATCAGAACGCATTAGTTTCAGGACCAGGTAATCCTGTATGGGGAGGTGACAACCGTAGGGAAGTAGGAGGAAGAGGAGGAAGGCCTTTGAATAATATCAATGCAGAAACGAGGATCTACTTCGGTGGAGGTGGTGGAGCAGGGGATGCAAATAACAACTGTTCAACAGACGGAGGAAATGGAGGAGGAATTGTTTATCTGATAGCAACTGGTGGAATAACCGGAAATGGTAATATTGTTTCAAATGGTAATTTTCCGGGTAATACACAATTAGGCAACAACGATGCAGCGAGTGGTGGTGGTGCCGGAGGAAGTATTGTGATCAAGACGACAGCGATCGCTGCTACGCAGGTGGTAAATGCCAATGGAGGGAATGGAGGTAATCAATTATTTATTGTAAGTGAAAGCGAAGGAGCCGGTGGTGGAGGTGGAGGTGGATTTGCGGCAATTTCTGTTGGGCCCGTGGTTCCAACTGTGAATGGTGGTAATAATGGAAATTCCCAGTCTACTTCGGTTACTGAAATGACATCCAATGGTGCAACCCGTGGTGCTGTCGGTAATGTGGGGGCTGTTAGTAGTAATTTCATTCCCTTCAATTCAATTCCACAACCTGTAATTGCTGCGCCAACGGTTACACAAACTTCATGTACGAGTACACTCAACGCCTTCAATTTAAATTTGGTTTTCAATCCCTCAAACCCAAGTTACACGATCAATTGGGCGCCATTGCCAAGTGGAGTGACTAATAATACCCAAACAAGTGCCAGTGGAGGTATTGCTCCCGGTGTTTACAATGCAACTATTCTGCTTGGTGGAGCCTGTTCTTCCCTCGTAACCAGTTTTACGATCAATCCTCCTCCAACGCCGATCTCATTCACGGTTTTTCCAACCTATAGTTTGACTTGTTCGCAACAAACAGTTTTTGCGAGTTTGAATCCTGCTAATTCCTACACGTGGAGCAGTAGCTTTGGTCCACCCTTAACCGGGCCCACAGTTAGTTTCACTCCTGCAAGTGCAGGGGTTTGGACAGTAGTAGGAGTCAATCCTTCAGGATGTACATTAACCCAGACATTTTCTGTGATTCAGAATACGGTCGCTCCTGTTAATGCGGTGAATCCGGTTTCTCAAGCCATTACTTGTAATTCTGGAGCTCCTGTCACGTTTTCAGGTACTGTTTCGAGTCCTACAATTAATATTCAGCATGATTGGTACAGCCCTTTGAATCCATTGCCTGGTGGTGTTCCTATTGCAACCTCTAACAATACAATAAGTATTTTAAGCGGAGCTGTTCCACCAGGGGTTTATACATTGGTAACTACCAATCAAGTGAACGGTTGTACAACACAAAAAACAGTTACCATTACTTCATTATCTGCTTGGCCAACATTCAATGTGAGTAGTCCAACTAATTTTTCTGTAGGTTGTGCGCCTTTGAATCAAACCACCATTTCGATCATCAATCCGGTTTCAACGCAAACACCTCCTGCTACTTGCAGTTATACATTTCTTCCTCCTTCCTTTATAGGATTGCCAACACCAAGCATCATTCTTGGTAGCAATACATCTACAGTAACGACAATACCTGGAACGTGGACTGTTATTGTACAGGATAATTCCAATTGGTGCAGAACCATACTAACGGTTCCCATATTGCAGAATACCGTGGCACCAAATGTTTCTGCAAGTGTATTTACACCAACATTAACATGCTATAATCCTACCGTTTTGGCTACAGGAACCTCTACAACTCCTAATACAACCATTACATGGAATGTTCCCTCTGTTCCTCCAAACCTTTCTACTTCCACTTTAATTATCGGTGATCCGGCTAATGGCCCTAATACCAGTACAAATTCTTTAAGCTACGCAAACTTTACTGTTGTAGCTACAAACTCTTTAAATGCTTGTCAGTCTACTTCAGTACTTACGATCTACCAAAATTTTAAACCACCGATCTCCAGCCCAACAATCAGTATTGCCACTCCAACTGCAATTTATTGTTTATCGGCAGGAGCCCCTGTTGTGTTAACAACCGGGAATAGTACAACAACTTCAGGTGGTGGGCCTTCTGCTTTTGCAGTACCTTACATGTGGCAAGGGCCTTCTCCACAATTTTCTGTAACAGGAGCTTCCAGTTATTCTGCTTATGTAGCCGGAGTTTATTCTTTAACGATCCGAGATAATTACAATGGATGTTTCAGTACAGGCACAGTGAATGTCTTGGATAAGACTCAACCACCTGTCGTCACAAACGCAATGGCAACTTCTACTTTGGATTGTGGTACTTCCCAAGCCAGTCTGTTAGTTGCAATAACGGGTCCGTCAACAGGATTGATGTACTGGTTTTATAAATATCCTGTAGGATCGGCCTTCAGTCCAACGAATGCCACTAATGCAAACGGTTCTAATCCTTATTTGAGTGGAACTTCATCTGCGAGTATCAATGTTTCGAATGGAGGTTATTATGAGTATGTTGTAACAAATACCTTAACGGGTTGTCAGGCAACCGGAACATTTTTTGTTGCTAACGGTGATGTAACTGCAGAGTTTGATGCAGATAAAATGACTGGAGCTTCACCTTTAACCGTTAATTTTACAAATAATTCTCATAGTAGTTTAAGTACAAATAGCATTACTTCTGTTTGGAGTTTTGGGAATGGAACTTCGCAAACCACGACGAGTAACATTAATGTAAATTCATTGTATAATGCTTCCGGAACATATACGGTTATGTTATATGTAACAAAGGGATTGTGCAAAGACACAGTGTTCAAAGTTATCGTGGTAGATCAACCATCGAAGTTAGAAGTGCCGAATATTTTCACTCCAAATGGTGATGGAAGCAATGATGTTTTCTTTTTAAAGACAGCATCTATCACGCAAGTAAGTGCAGTGATCCTTGACAGATGGGGAAACAAGGTCTATGAAACAAATAGCAGTACGGGAAATATTGCCTGGGATGGAAAGAATTTTGCAGGAGCTGAATGCGCTGCCGGTGTGTATTTTTATATCATTTCAGGAAAAGGAAAAGACGATAAAGAATATTCAGCCAAAGGAAATGTGACATTGATCAGGTGATCCG
>DAORJH010000062.1:0-9009 GCA_035438925.1 Bacteroidia bacterium
TTATTGGATCTATGATCACCAGTTGTTCCTTTGATTTATGATCAGCAGGCACTCCCGTAACCCACACCGACTTTTGGTCAGGGGCAACCTGAATATTATGGGACATCAGGCGTGGATTACTCAATGGAAAAACTTGACCATCCTTCATTTTTATTTCACGAACAACTGAGTAGTCCTTTGCATTGATAACAGAAATGGTCCCACCATCCTCGTTGGCTACAAAGACAGCTTCATCTGTTATCGTATCCAGTTTTTTTTTGCAAGAGCCAAAGACTAAAAGGACAAGAAGGAGTAGAAAGGATTTTTTCATGCGACGAAATAAAGACCAAATTTAATGGCTCCACATGTCTCTCTATATGATGTAGGTCATTCAGAAATCGAAAAGAAAAAATAAAATTCAAGAAAATGATCAAACCAACACCAACGGAACCTTGATCTCGTGTCTCACGCTCTCAACAGTTGTTCCAAGCATCAGGTCCTTGATGGTTCTATGCCCATGTGTTCCCATCACCAACAGATCACATTTGTTCTTTTCAACAAGATCAGGTATGGTTCGTTTCGGACTGCCAAAGCCCAATTGAATTTCCACAGTAATATTTTTCTGGATCAATTGCTCCTGATAGGCTTTCAATCTTTTAAAATCCTCTTCCCTTTCAAGATCAGAAGCATTCTCCCCATACACCACGGCATTGGTACTTTCCAGAATATGTATCAAGACCAAAACAGAATCTTTGTTTCCTAATTGCAAAGCCATGTTCACCGCTTTGTTGTCGCTGTCACTGAAATCTACTGTTACTGCGATCCGGTCAAAGGAACTTTGATCATTGATCACCAAAGGTTTCGCAGCATCGTGAAACTCAGCTTTTCGTCTGTCTTCTCCCTTTTCTATCAATGGTATCACTAGCACATAAAGTAACATAATGAAACAGAAAATACAGATCGGAACAACTGTGAAACTCACAAGCATTGGACTCTCGGCTGTATTGATCAGATCGGCCACTTCCGAATAAACCAATTTCACATTCAATGCAATGATGATCAGCGCCGCGGTCCACGCAAGTACTTGCTGCCATTTTGGAATGATGAACTCTCCCATCTTCTTCTTATCGCTTACAAAATGGATCAATGGAATAACAGCAAAGCCTAATTGCAAACTTAGAATGACCTGACTTAGAATTAGTAGTTTTCCGGTAGCACTTTCACCCATGAAATAAATGGTAAGAAAAGCAGGAACGATAGCGATCAATCGCGTGAGTAATCTCCTCACCCAGGGAGTCAGACGCAAATTAAGATATCCTTCCATCACTACCTGTCCGGCCAGTGTACCGGTAACAGTAGAACTTTGTCCGGCTGCAATCAAAGCAACAGCAAACAATACCGGAGCCAACACACTTCCCAACATGGGAGCCAGTAATTCATGCGCATCCTGTATCTCTGCCACATCAAATCTTCCTTGCTTAAAAAATGTGGTCGCTGAAAGTATAAGGATCGCTGCGTTGACGAATAAAGCCAGATTCAACGCGATTGCGGAATCCACAGTGTTGTATTTGATCGCACGTTTGATCTCCACCGGTGTCCGCTGAAACTTTCTTGTCTGCACCAGTGAAGAATGCAGGTAGAGATTGTGCGGCATCACGGTTGCCCCAATGATACCAATGGCGATATACAAAGCCTCATCATTCGCTATGAAAGGTTTCAATCCTTGGGCGATCTCTCCAAGATGGGGTTTGGCTATTGCAAGTTGAATGAAAAAACAGACCGCGATCAAAGCCACAAGACAAATAATAAATGCTTCCAGTTTCCTTACACCCTTATTCAGCAAAAAAAGCAGAACAAAACTATCCAGCACCGTAATACAAACTCCTGTGAGGATGCTGATATCCGGAAAAAGCAAGTGAATACCGATCGCCATTCCGATCACTTCTGCAAGATCACAAGCGGCAATAGCGATCTCGGCCAGTATATACAAAAAGAAATTTGCAAAAGGAGAATAACTTTCGCGACTGGCCTGCGCCAGATCCTTACCCGACACGATACCTAGTCGCGCACAAAAACTTTGCAGAAGAAGAGCGATCAGATTACTCATGACCAGCACCCAGATCAAACTATATCCGAATTTACTTCCTCCTGCTATATCGGTGGCCCAGTTTCCGGGGTCCATATAACCGACACTGATCAGGTAAGCAGGACCCAGAAAAGAAAGCATGCGTTTAAAACCACCTCCTCCACCTGTATTGACAGATGAGTGAACTTCTTCCAGTGATTTCTTACTCACAATTAGAGGGATTAAAATTTTCTACAAAGATAAGAAGTTAAAGGTCACCCTAAATGATATTTTAGGCATGCCTAAATCACTCGTTTCTTACCCTTTTCCTTTATCCCCCGATTGTCGTGATATTCCTCTCAAATTTTGATTCTGCCTGTCAAAATATTAGATTTACCTCTTTAATTATTCTATGAAAAAATCGCTGTTAATCCCCATCTCCCTCTTATTTCTAACAACTTCTTTCTTCGCGCAGAAAAAAGAAGAATCGAAAAAAGAAACTTCTAAAAAAACCCCGGAGATCACCGATCCTCTTTTAAAAAGTGAAACGTACGGAAGCCTGGCTTTCCGAAATATAGGTCCTGCCGTTACATCAGGCCGTATCATTGATATTGCTGTCAATCCACGTAATAAATCGGAGTGGTACATTGCTGCCGCTGCAGGAGGGGTTTTTAAATCGAGCAATGCCGGAGTCACCTTCTCTCCTATTTTTGATGGACAAGGGGCCTATTCGATCGGCTGCCTGGCTTTAGATAAAAACAATACGCACATTCTTTGGGTTGGAAGCGGTGAGAATAACAATCAACGTGCCGTGGGTTATGGAGATGGCGTTTACAAAAGCGAAGATGGTGGAAAGTCCTTTAAGAATATGGGACTTGGGAAATCAGAGCACATTGGTAAGATCGCCATTCATCCCCGAAATTCAGACGTGGTTCTTGTAGCAGCTTACGGTCCGCTCTGGTCAGCCGGAGGCGATAGAGGAATTTACAGAACGAACGATGGAGGTAAGACCTGGAAACAAGTCTTGAATGTAAGTGAGCATACAGGATTCAATGAAGTACATTTTGATGAAGAACATCCGGAGATCGTTTATGCCTGCGCACATCAAAGAAGAAGACATGAATGGTCTTATATCAGTGGTGGTCCGGAAAGTGGTGTATACAAAAGTAAAGACGGAGGAGAAACCTGGGAAAAATTATCAGGTGGATTACCATCCGGAGATGTAGGAAGGATCACACTTGCCGTTTCACCAATCAACAGTGATGTGGTTTACGCCATGGCAGAAGGAACAAAAGCAAATGCCGGATTTTACAAAAGTACTGACAGAGGTGTGAGCTGGGAAAAACAAAGCGGCATGTCCACTGCAGGTAATTACTATCAGGAGATCATTGCTGATCCGAAAATAATGGACAAGATCTACGTGATGGATACCTGGGCACAGGTGACCAAAGACGGAGGAAAAACTTTTGCCGGTCTTGGAGAGAAACACAAACACGTAGATAATCACGCGATCTGGATCGACCCGAAAGACAGTAAACACTATTTAGTAGGATGTGACGGAGGTTTGTATGAAAGTTTTGACATGGCCGCAACATGGACCTTTAAATCAAATCTACCTATTACGCAGTTTTACAGAGTTTGCGTTGATAACACAAAACCATTCTATTACATCTACGGAGGAACACAGGATAACAATACATTAGGAGGGCCAAGCAGAACAACAAGCGGAAGCGGGATCTTGAATTCAGATTGGTTTGTAACGGTTGGTGGAGATGGATTTCAAAGCAGGGTCGATCCAAAAGAACCAAACATCATTTACAGTGAGTGGCAATACGGAGGATTGGTACGTTACGACAGAAAGAGTGGAGAAAGAACGGATATCAAACCCATAGAAAAAGCAGGAGAAGCAGCTTACCGATGGAACTGGGATGCTCCGATCGTGATCAGCGAACACGATAACAAACGAATTTATTTCGCGGCCAACAAAGTTTTCAGAAGCAATGACAGAGGAGATTCTTGGGCCGTGATAAGTCCGGATCTATCAAGAGGCATCGACAGAAATAAACTCCCTATGATGGGAAAAGTGTGGAGCATTGATGCAGTAGCAAAAAATCAAAGTACTTCCATATTTGGAAATATCACTGCATTGAGCGAATCACCAAAAGAACAAAATGTGATCTGGGCAGGAACAGATGACGGCTTGATCCAAATGACAGAAGATGGAGGAACAAACTGGACCAAGATCGATAATGTAGCAGGAGTACCTCAGATCAATGTAGCAGGATTCAGAATGCAACCACTGGTGAATTTCATTCTTGCTTCACAACACAATGCAACTACAGCTTATGCCGTTTTCAATAATCACAGACAAGGAGATTTTAAACCTTATTTGATGAGGACAACGGATAAAGGAAAGACCTGGACAAATATTGCAAACAACCTTCCTGAAAAAGGGTCGGTCTATTCCGTTGCAGAAGATCACAAGAATGCCAATCTGCTTTTCTGTGGAACAGAATTCGGATTTTATTTTAGTATTGACGCAGGTAAGAATTGGATAGAAATGACCTCCGGACTTCCAGCTTCCATTTGCATAAAAGACATTGCTATACAGAAAGAAGAGAACGATCTTGTGCTGGCTTCCTTCGGCAGAGGATTCTTTGTATTGGATGATTACAGCGTATTGCAGAACATCAAAGCAGAAGACCTCAAGAAGAATGCTCATATCTTTCCGATCAAAGACGGATTGGTATTCATTGAATCGACTCCTTATGGTCATACCGGTAAATCATTTCAGGGAGAAGATTTTTACACAGCAGCAAATCCTCCTATTGGTGCAACCATCACGTATCACATCAAAGAAGACTGGAAGAGTATAAAAGAAAAAAGAGAAGAAGCAGAAGCAGAAAGAATCAAGAATAAAAAAGACGTGTATTACCCAAGTGCCGACAGTTTAAGATTGGAAGACAAAGAAGAACCGGCTTATATTCTTGCAGTGATCACAGATGAACAAGGTAACGAAATAAGAAAATACAAGTTTGACGCAAAAAAAGGAATGAAGCGATTCACCTGGGATGGAAGATACGAGGTAACCTCAGCCATCAACTTCAATACTCCTGATGTTGAGAATCCGTATTACAGTCCCGATGCCGGTCCACATGCCATACCGGGAAAATACTTTGTTCAAATAGTGAAAGTGTATGACGGAAGATCGGAGAATCTCACAGATAAAACTCCTTTCATCATCAAAACACTGGAAAATTCAACACTTCCACTTCCTGATAAAGAAAAATCCATGGCTTTGAATAAGGACATGGCAGAATTAAGACGTGTGAGTGCAGCTTCTGAAGGCTATTACGCTTTATTGAAAGAAAGAGTAAAGTATATGAAGAAAGGAGTAACGAACGGAAGCAGTAATGCATTAAGTTTATTGGCTGATCTGAAAGCCATCGATGCATCTATCACTTCTCTTGACATGAAATTATACGGAGACGGAACATTAGCAGGACATGAATTTGAAACTTTACCCGGGTTTTACGGTAGTCTGGAAAATCTGATCGCTTATAGCTGGAGTTCAAGTGCAGGTGCTACCAAAACTCATTCTGAAAAATACGCTCAGTTGAAGAAGGAATTTAGATCACATTACAATGCAATTGTTGACCTAAGATCAAAAGTTGAAAGTCTGGAACAAAAAGCCGAGGACCTGAAAATGCCGGGCACTTACAGCAGACTTCCTCAACTGAAAGATTGATCTCAATTCAGTTCGCAATGACGTGTGGTGATAGAGTAAGAATCTTGAGTTCTTACTTCATTCCCCTTACAAGAACGTAGCGCATTCTCTTGATCTGTTCCGTAAACGGACAAGGAAGCGATGCTTGAATCTTTGCCACAGTGATCAATATATTCGGTACTTGTTTTGCATACACAATTGAATTTACTTTCCGGCTGTCCGTTTGGAATGTTCTTACGGCAGGAGAAGAGTACAACAGTGAGGGTAATTAGGGTAATTGTTTTCATAGCTTGTTGGTTTTAATTATGAAAGCAAACTTAGCTCAGTGCAAGAGCAGTACATAAAGGATAAACACTGTTAATTCCCGGGAATTTTGCAAGTAACAGGAAATAGAGTTCTATTTTTTATTTCAAATCTCAATAATTATTGATTTTCGCAATTAAAAAACAGTGTATTCTCAGATTCTGCTATTTTCAATTCAAAAGACTTGCAGAAATTTCGAAAAAAAAACTGAAGTCCAGGCAAAAAAAAAGGATGGAGCAATGTCCATCCTTTTTTAAAAGATCAAATTTGATTATTTGTATCCGAAGATCTTGTTCTTGGTCTTCTTCTTATGTGTCCACTCAACTTTCCATCCGTAAGCGCAGGTATTTGGAGCCACTTCAACCGGATCTCCACTTTGATTCACAGCGAAAGTACATTTCAATTCAAACTCTTTTTCTGCTACCTTAATGGTCACATTTCCAGCAGTAGGAGCCCATGGTCCACAAGTTAGGTTCCATTTTATAGGAGTTGTAACTTGACTAGTAAATGCATCACCATCGCGCGTAGTTCCGTAATTCTCCAGAGAAGAAAGTCCATCAGAACTTCCGATTCCTTCTGCAGTACAAGTAAGGATGTTTCCGGGGATTGTGTAAGTAATTCTACGGTTGATGTTATAAGTAGCTGTTTTTCCGTCGCTAAAGGTCACATTCAAATTACTTCCTGTTACCGAAGTACCCAAGCTTGATTGTGTTTTAGTGATGATCAATTCCCACCAAGTTCCACCTGTCTCGTTTGTCAGGTACTGAGTTCCATTCAATTCAAAACTCTTTCCATCAGAAGCACGGGTCACTTTATAAGCAAGATAATCAACACGAATAACACAACCTGCCTGCTTCCATCTCTTACCTTGAGCGTAATCGATGATGGTCAATTGAATTGAACCGGTACGAGTACGGTTATTTACAGTTGTTCCGTTGTAATTGATCTTAATGGTACCATTATTGATACCTGCAGTATCAACAACACCACCTTGTATGGTTCCAGTAATGGCACTTACATCTGCAACATTCACGCCTTTACCACTTAATTTGGTTGTTCCAAATACAGCATTGTTTGCATCATTTACGGCCTGGTCATTTTCACCGTTTGCGTCACGGTTATCTTCCGAAGCCTGACCATCTTCATTTTTAAAAGCTTTTTTCTTTGCACAACTGCTGAATGTTAATACAGCGGCAATACTTAGTGCAGAAATTGAATAGAGGATTGATTTATTTTTCATGTTTACTTTGGTTTTTTATTGAATCTATGATTGATTACTTGATGAAAGGTTTAATAGTCTTGAAAATTTTAACAAATAAGATACAATTTACAAAGAAAATTGATACGTTTCAACTATAACTCAAGTACTTAGCTTAAAATAGTTGATTACTAATCAATTAATTAAGAACTAATCCTTTATTAAAGCGTACCTTTAAGGAAACAAAGTTCTATGCAATTTCAACCAGTTCGATTCATTGACCCTGATAAAAGCAGGGCCGATTTTTTTGCGGTTTTGAGAAAAAGAGTGGATGAATATTTCAGAGAGAATAAGATCTCTAAAAATTATACTTCTGCGATGGTGATCAAAACTATTATTCTTCTATCGCTTTATATTTTACCCTTTGTTTATCTACTTGTTTTTAAACCCGGGGTCGGTGTAAGTCTCGCAATCTGGTCGCTCATGGGATTTGCGTTAGCAGGTGTAGGAATGAGCGTAATGCACGATGCGAATCATGGGGCTTATGCAGCAAGTAACAAAGCGAACTTCTGGCTTGGACATACACTTAATTTACTGGGAGGATCTGTTTTTAACTGGAAGATACAACATAATTTACTGCATCATACTTACACGAATATTGTTCACATGGATGACGATATAGATGACAAACTTATTTTACGTTTCTCTCCTCATACAGAAGTAAAATGGTATCATAAATTTCAGGTTGTTTATGCCTTTTTGTTTTACGGAATACTTACACTTTACTGGGCCTTGCTAAAAGACTTCGTGCAATTTGCTTTGTATACAAAGGAAGGACACACCAAGAATAGCAAAAGACAAAACAACATCATCCTTGCCAAGATCATCGTTAGCAAGATCTGTTATTTCGGGATCTTTCTCGTAATTCCTATTCTCGTTTTTAAAATGCCTGTCGGATTATTCTTAGCCGGATTCTTGTTGATGCAATTCATTGCCGGTGTTGTACTAACCGTTATTTTTCAGTTGGCACATACGGTGGAAGAAACAACGCATCCCCTGCCCAATGCAAATTACACAATTGAAAATAACTGGGCTATCCACCAATTGAATACAACTGTTGATTTCTCTCCGAATAACAAATTCTTATCCTGGTATTTGGGTGGCTTGAACTATCAGGTTGAACATCATTTGTTCCCAAACATTTGCCATGTTCATTATCCTGATATCGCGCCGATCGTTAAGAAGACAGCGGAAGAGTACGGTGTTCCTTACTTGGTGAATGAATCCTTCGGAAAAGCTTTGCGTTCGCACATTGGAGCGCTAGTCAAGTTTGGCAAAATGCCGTCTATCAACGAGGCGATCAGTTAAAGAATTTACCTGTAGAATTCAACCGTGGTCTGTACATCAGAATTCACTTTAAATTTCTTTTCAACCGTATAAATACTTCCTTTTAATGAACGGGCTCTCCATGTAGCAACATAGTTGCCCGGTTGCAGGTAATAATTCTGAATGCTTTGGCTTGTGATATTGCACACCCATTCCAATCGCTCTCCCGGCCTTTGTACCATGATACAACCATCTCCGGCTTCTATGCTTTTCAATTGCAACATTCCGGCATTGGGAATGCTTACAGACTTCTGTTTACTTTGCTCAATTTCGTTGGCAGCGATCAGAATTCTCGGTAGGGTCAGAATTTCAATATCGTAATTCCCCACTAGATATTTATCAATCCTATTG
>DAORJH010000063.1:0-8963 GCA_035438925.1 Bacteroidia bacterium
AAGAACAGTTGCGAATTCATCCGCGCCAATATCAGGAGCAATACCGGTACCCACATAACCAATATTACCTTGGCGAATGTTGGCATCATAATCATCTGTTATTGGTGCAATATTGATGGCTCCACTTTCTGCGATAGAAGGGATCACCGGATTCACATGAAGGAAGGCCGTATTTGTTCCAACAATGGATAAGAAGGAAGTATTCTCTGTTCCTGAGTTAGGATCGCGTGGAGTTACAATACCTTGATAAGCCGGGAATGTTTGCGCTGTGCTCGTACCATCAGCATAAATTAGATTGCTTGCTGAAGGGACACCTGCATAAAAAATGTTGTTATTAGATGTTCCTGAATAAGTCGTCAATGTTGCGCTGCTTCTTCTGTAAGCAACTGATACACCTGTTCCGGTTGGAGTAGCAAGGTTGATGAATATATTGTTTCTCAAATTAACGCTTGGTGTAGTACTTGCATAGATTGCATTCGAACTGAAATCTGCACCGGTGCTAGTACCGTTCAAATGGACTGTATTGTAGAATAAATTGATATTTGTTCCACCCCCAATGTAAACACCATTTAGTCTATTGGCACCACCGGAAGAAGGAGTGCTGATCGCTCCAATTAAGTTATTGTAGATATTCGTTGAAGGCGAAGAAGAAGCATACAAACCATATACCGTTGCAGTAGTACCGGTTGAAACGATATTGTAAATTCGGTTCTTGAAGAAGTTGGTTCCAACACCACCACCAAAAACATACGCAGCAAAGATCGAACTGCTGTTACCATTACTGGAAATGTTACTTACAGTATTACTATAAATGCTTGCAGTGTAGTTAGGTGAAGCTGCGCTTCCATTGTACAAACCGTAAATCGTTCCACCTGAACTAAAATTATCGATCAAATTATTGTAAACAAGTGAACCACTTGTAAGACCTCCATCGCCTAAACCGGAAGCATAAAGACCATATGCCGTTCCGGTTGTACTTATATTGATGTTTGTAACGGTATTGCTAAACACTGTTTTTTGAGGATATGGAGAAGCTCCGTCAAAATTATACATACCATAAAAAGTACCGGTACCAGAAAGAGTTGCTGTAATATTTGAAATAAGATTTCCTGTAAATGTATGTATGCTTGCGCCAAGTGAGGAACCACCCAGATACATCATGTAAGTAGTCCCCATGGTGGAATTCCTGGTAATGTTGGTCAAAGTGTTATTCGCAATAGTCAAAACACTTTGAGTGCTTGAGGAATTATAAAAGAAATATTCTGTACCACTGTGATTGAGAGTTAATCCCGACCAGGAATTATTACTGGCATTGAATGAGTTTGAGCTTCCTAAATTGTATAAGTAATAGAGAGTTCCAGAACCAGTGTTCACAAAAGTAATGTTGTTGAAGGTGTTGCTTGAAATGCTTAAGGCAGTACTAAAAGTACTGGATGAATTATACAAATTATACATTGTACCTGAATAAACCGGACTTGAGAATGTGATTCCACCGAGGTTATTTGAATTCATCGCCATGCTAACAGCAACTGCACCAGAATTATATACTAAATAAGTGGTACCTGAAGTTGAATTGGCTGTATTTCCGGAAAAGGTATTGTTAGAAATGCTCAAGTGGGCACAAGATGCTGTATTCCAAATCCCGTAAAAGATACCCGATGTATTTGTTGCATTTGTACAATTTGTGATCAGATTATTATTGATGGTGATCGTGTTATTGGATGCAGTTGCGCCTGCAGCGTTTTCTATTACTGAGATCTGTGTTGTGTTTCCACCACCTTTGATGCTCATTGTATTGCTATTGATCGTGCTGTTTGCACTGATAGCTGCACCAATGAGGAAACCACGCATGGTTGTCGGATGATTTACACCACTTCCATTATTATTGTTAACCGTGTTGAAGGAAACATTTAAATTGTATTGCGCATTTGTTCTAACAGCAGCGGCTTGATTGGTAGCACCTGCACCACCACCAAAGTTTACAAGTGTATTACCAGTTGCAGGAGCTGCACCACCAATATCATTCCCGGAGTCAGCGAAACTAAATGGACTTACATCAACAAAACCACTCAATATAATAGCATAATTACAATTTTGAATGGTATTACTAAAGAACTGATTACTTGAATTTGAACCTGCACTTGCTGTAACAGTAATAACGGTAGTTTCAGTTCCTCTTGAAGAATTGAGTAATTGGATTCCCTTTGAACCTTCAAACGTTGGCAAGGCTCCTGCTGCGTTGTTCACTCTGTTCAAAGTGATAACACAATTTTGAATTAGATTATTCTGACAACCGTCGCCAGCATTTGCTTTAAAGAATCCTATACCAAATTCCATTGTTGCAGGATTGGCAATGTTCGGATCGGTAAAATCAATACCGTCGATTGTAATAAAATCAGAACCAATTAAAGATAGGATACCATCTTGCATAGCAGAATTCGGAACTGCTGTTCCACCTGCGTAAGCATATAACACAGGATTAGCTCCTGCCCCGGATTTAATGAATGTGATCGGAGCGGTATTCGTTCCTGTTGCCGTAAGAGAAAGTCCTCCCACTGTAACAGTCTCGGTATAACCGGCACTAATGGCGATCGTAACAGGACCGGATACGCCTGCAATATTAAGTGAGTTAATTGCTGCAGCAACAGACGTAAACGTTGCCGGTACTGAATAATTTCCTGACAATTGAGCTTTTGAATTGCCAGTGATCAATAAGAAGGCGAATAAGCCTAATGTGATTTTGTAAAATTTATTTTTCATTTTTGGGTGTTGTTTTATTTTACAAAGTTTCTTCATTTTAACGGAACATCTAGTTCAAATTGAATTAATTATTACTTTTCAAAAAATGTATAACTAATTTATAGTGTTGATTTATAGGACTATATATGTCAATTAATTGCTTTTCTAAAAGAGTTTTATACATTTGTTAATTAACTTAAATATAAATGTCAGATAAACTCATTCAGCTATTAAATTCACTTACTCGTTCTGAAAAAAGATACATTCACCTCAATTTAAAAACTTTTTCGTCGGCAGATGATGGCTCCAATTTACTTCATGATTTTAACACACTGGAACATTATCTCGGACTAAAAAGACTTAAGAAGGCGCCAGAATTAAAAAGCAATATCACTCGTCTCTATTACCGCATTCTAGATCTCCTCTTTGAACTGTACAAAGACCAGATCTATGAAAATGAAAATGATAATCGCCTGATCAAAAGATCACAGATCCTATTCCACAAAGGTTTTTATGACGAAGGGTTAAAACAACTTGAAAAAGTAATTTACAAAGGGGTAGCCTATAGCTATCTGCTGAAAATTGAGGCGATAGAATTAAGAATAAAAGCAGCAATAAAATTCTTAGATGTGGATTATCTTCAAAATAATTTCGAAAAAGAAAAATCACTTTTATCTGAAATATCACGTCACTACTTCAATCAATTGGAATTTGAAAGTATTTGGGCTATCGTTAAATTAGAATCTTCCATTTCACATTTTTATGGTGCCAAGAATGAGCTTTTAGAAAGACATTCCGAAATCTTATCGGATGAATCAAATGCTTTAGGTCCCGGCTCAAAGATCTACTTTCATCAGATCAATGCCTTTCTAGCAATCAAGTCGAACGATCTTCCTCGTGCAATGACTCATTTGAATGAAGTATCAGAAATTTTTGAATGGCATCCGGAGTTGCGGGATAACAGGTATTCCGATTATCTGCGAAATCTAAGAAACAAAAGCATCATTTTAATGAGAACACAAACCTATGAAGAAGTAAATGATTTTCTCAAAAGCTTAGCTGATGAAATATTGCTGAACAGGAAAAGTAAATCTCCCTCTTTTAAAAATGATGTGTTCACGCTTGATGTACTTCTTCGATTGGATAATATTGTATCGAACGAAAAAGTAGCTGACAACATTGAATCTCTTGCCTACTTCGATCAGAGCCTGAAGGAGAATGAAAAACACATTGCACCCGATGAAAAAGTAACTAGTTACTTCCTTTTAGGATTTTCTTACTTCTTATCAGGTGATCTGCGTAAGGCCTTACGAAGAGTGAATCAGGCTATCTCTCTGTCGAAAACAGTAAGAAAAGACCTACACCACTTATCTTTGATGCTGGAACTTTGTATTCATTTCTGCCTAGAAAACACAGACCTGCTAGAAACAAAATTGAATTCGTATCGTAAATCGCTAACAAAGTCAGAACCCTTTTTCACATTTGAATCAGATACCTTTAAATTCCTTAAAAAGATCATTCAATCTCCAAACAATCCAAAGTTCATAAGCGATTTTAACAAATTCATTCTTTCTGAACTTCAAAAATCAAATAAAATGGAGTACAAGAACATGATCGCTTTCCGCTATTTAAAGGCTTATTGATACATCCGGACCAAATTTTCATTGCCTCACTTGTTAACAGGCTTCTGTCCACAATTGCAGCATTCTCCCCTAAGACCCCTCTTCTTTACAAAGTAACTTTAAGTCATGCGTTTCACTGCCTATAAGGGTATTGCTATACTATGCTTGTTTCTTGCCTTTACCTCGTGTAGAAGTAAAAAAGATCTTGGCAGCAGCTCCGGCTCCTCTACTTCCAACTGGCGCGAGACGCTTGGTTTGAGCAAAAAAGATGTGAAGGAAAGTAAACTCTATCGCTTTGTCGATCAGTGGTACGGCGTTCCTTACAAATATGGCGGCTGTCAAAAAAGTGGAGTGGATTGCAGTTGTTTCACTTCTAATTTATATGCAGAGGTCTATGGCCGTAAATTGGGAAGAACAGCCGGAGAGATCTACAAGGAAACGGAAAAAGTAAGTACAGGAAAAATGCGAGAAGGCGATCTGGTTTTCTTTATCATCAACGGAAAAAGTATTTCGCATGTAGGTGTTTACCTCAAGGATAACAAGTTTGTACATGCCAGTACCAGTAAAGGCGTTATCATTTCTGATCTCAACGAAAGTTATTACAAAAAATATTTCCACTCTGCCGGAAGAATTAAAAAAGAATCGACCTAAATGAAATTCCTAAACCTAAGTATCCCTCGTCGCTTACAGTACATTCGTATCAGCATTTGTCTCGCCCTCCTCATTTCCTTTCTTCTTAGCTGGAATCTCTGGAGCAACAATGCGTATTATCCGGATCAACTGCTTGTACCTTCTCTGCAATTTCTTTCGCCTTTCTCCGGTTTTATCACCGTCGCTTCCATTCTTTCTTTACTTGTTTCTGTTCTGCACAAGAATCATCGTCTCTTCCTGCTTATTGCACTCAGCTTGAATATTCTACTTGTTCTACTGGATTACAATCGCCTTCAATCCTGGTTCTTCATTTATAATGCGCTTTTATTCGTGTTACTTTTTTATAACGGACGCGTTGATAATTCCACTCATTTCATTTTTATCTTTATTTGCCTTCAGATCATTCCTGCCTCCGTTTATTTTTTTAACGGCATCTCTCAACTCAATCCGAATTTTTATAACACCGATCTTTACTCTACCTTATCCACTTTACATTCGCAAAGCAGCGAAAGACAATTCGCTTATTTCATGAAAGCCGGTAGAATTGTTCCCTTCGTACTTATTTTTCTTAGTCTGGCCTTGTTGATCCGTCCTACTCGATTTCTCGCTATTCCCCTGGCGCTGATCTTTCATTTTCTTCTTCTCTTTCTTTTATTTCCTTCTGAAAGAAACAGCAATGCCGCCATCTGGCTAATGAATCTGACCTTCTCCATTCTCACAATTCTTCTTTTTGCAGGCAATACCCAGGACCGTTATTTCAGTAATTCCATTTTACTCCAAAAACCATTGTTTTACCTCGTGTTCTTCTGCTTTTTCATCAGTCCGGCGTTTCAGTTTCTCAACATCTGGGATAATGCACCCAAGATCACTTTCCGTAATGGACATTATCCGAAATCAAATCCCATGCTCAATGAAGAGCAATTCAAACAACTGCCCCTCTACGTGAGGCATTTTTGCAAGAAGAATGAAGATCGGTATGAGATCAGGATCAGTGACTGGTGCCGACACGAATTACGCTCCGACCCTGTGGCAGAAGGCATTTTTCTGAATAAAAACGAACAGTCCGGCGCTAATATTGCCATTGGTGATGTTAAAGAATCAGAAGATGAACTAAGTTCGCTCTGAACTACCAAAGAAGCTTTTATATTTGTACCATAAATCCAAGAAATGAACAAAACACTGATTGGCGTGAACGCCGCTTTAGCCATTGCCGTTGCCTTTCTATTTTACAAAGTAAATAAGATAGGTAGTGATACAGACTCTGATTCAAAGACAGAAGAAGTAAGAGAAACAAAAACTCCTGAGGCCTCAAAACAAAATACCCTGAGTACCCCGGGAGAAGCTGTAACACCAACAGGAAAAATTGCCTTTATCAATATCGATATCATCAATGATCAGAGTGAAGAGATCAAGGATCTGGTGGCAGAAGCAAAAAGAAGCAAATCAGCCATGGAAGGAAGCATTGAAAGATTAAGTATGGATTATCAAAGAAAGATGGAAGAATATCAAGCTTCAGCCAAAGCAGGAATAGCTCCTGAAAGTGAAATGCAGGCGAAGCAAAAGGAGATCATGGCCATTGAGAAAGAAGCGCAGAACAAACAAATACAAATAGATAATTTCACGATTGCCATCAACGAGAAGAACATGGCCTTTCAACAAGGACTGAAAAACTTTTTGGTGAAATGGAATGCCGGCCGATACGATTACATTTTCTCCTACAGTGAAGCAGTGCCTACCATGTTATTGGGAAATGCCAGTCTGGATGTAACAAAAGAAGTGATCACTTTGGTGAATGAAGATTACTTGAAAAGAAAAGAAGAAAACAAAAAGAAGAAATAATGAGCAAGTTGTATGAAAAGATAAGGTTAGTGGAAGAATTTCACGAAACTTTTTTGATAGGCAATGCCAAAGAAATAGGTTTGATCGATGAGAAGGACTATACTTTACGTTACAATTTGATCAAAGAAGAAAATGAAGAATACTTGGAAGCCTGTAAGAATGGCGACATCGTTGAGATAGCCGATGCATTAGGAGACCAACTTTATATTTTGTTTGGCACGGCATTAAAACACGGTTTACAACATAAGCTAGAGGAGTTGTATGATGAAATACACCGTAGCAATATGAGTAAGCTGGATGAAAAAGGACAACCCATTTTTAGAGAAGACGGGAAGATCTTAAAATCCAATCTTTATTTCAAACCGGATATTCGTAAGGTATTGGGAGTAGAAAGAGAGAAGCAGCAGTAAAGAAACTTAGTTTTTAACTTTGGCTTAACCAAATTATGGTTAGCAACTCGTACTATGATATTCTTACCGAGTTCAATCTTTTGAAAGTTGCACTAATTACATTATTGGAAAAGGACTATTGTATCCTTCTAATTAAATATGGAAAACTGATCCATTACTTGATTTTACTCATCTATTCTAATAATTAACTGCCTAAGTTCCTTTTTTTCGCAATTTTCCTCTTGCTTCAATGCTTTTTTTCAATATCTTAGATTGAAATTTTATTAATTACTGAATGTTACATGTTGACGATGTAAAATGCCGTGAAGTTTACAAAACAGATGTGATAACCAGTCTTAATAAAATTTATTTAAGTACCAAAGATTGGGCAAACGGCATGTACTATTACAGTTTAACTGTAGATAATCAGATCATTGGTGTTAAAACAATTGTAGTAGTCAAATAATGAAATTTTTACTGAAATATATTTTGTTACTACACTGTAGTTTATTAATGGCACAGGCACCTGTAAAGTTCAATTATTCTTACACAATGAATAATTGCAGCTCACGCAGTCAATGTGTTTATCGGTATAATAATAAGTATATGGTTTTTGGTTTTGCAACCAATACTCTTACCGGGCAACAACAGGGACTTAATTTGTTGGTTACTGATACTTTTGGGATAGAACTGCAAGAAAAGCAGTTTTACCATCCTGATAATTATTTATTTTACGCTAATGCGATAAGACCCTTTGATCTAATTAATGATCGCTACGTTTTGTTTTCAGGAATTCTAAGTCTTGCCTTTAATCATCACATAGGTGTGCTTGCTAAAATTAATTTACAAACGTTGGATACAATGTGGGTGAAATCGTATAACCAACCGGGTGATAGCTGTGAATTGTTTACCTCTACCTATTTGGCAGATAGTAGTATGTTAGTGGTAGGGGAGCGCTACTTTATCCAAAATAATTTTAGAAGTTCAAAACCATTTTTAATGAAGGTGGATAAGAATGGGAACTACAAGTGGCATAAATACTTGTATAATTCTTGGAATAGTTATTCCATTTTAGCGCATAGAATTTTGAAAATTGATGATAATAGTTTTATTGTAGGAGGATGTAAGAGATCGGTAATTCTTGATGGTTTCTTCCTTAGAACGGACACAAATGCTACTTTATACTTTGATGTAGGTACAACTGGCATTCAATCAAATATAACAGATGTTATTCGTTTAAATGACAATACGCTTTTAGGTGTGGGAAATTGCAAAGAGCAAAGTGGATATAAAAAGAAGCTTCTATACAATTTTAATTTTAATACAGGCACAAAAATTAAAAGCTCAAAATTTAATATTGAATCTAATGGTAATGGGGCTCTTTGTGCGGTCCAGAAGGCGGAAGGTCAAATTTTTGTTGGTGGGGTATCAGGTGAAGTTATAGGGCAAGCGTCATATAATCACACCGCCGATGTTTTAAAAGTTAGTTCAAATTTAGATAGCTTAACTATTTTCTTTTTTCCTATGCCTCCAAATAGTCAATTAGTACCCTATCAAATAATTAACACCAAGGATGGTGGCTTTATTACAACTTTGTTGCATGCGCCGAATACCGGCACTCCAAAAAACTGGCTGATCAAAGCTGATAGTACAGGCTGTTTTGAGGTGAATTGTCCAGTTAATAATGGCATTGAGGAGGCAGAGAAGGAGAATGGAGAGTTGA
>DAORJH010000064.1:0-8921 GCA_035438925.1 Bacteroidia bacterium
CCGTTTCTTTTCCTTTTTTGATTTCATTGAAGGGTCTCACATCTGCATACTCTCCTTCACTCATATAACGTCCTCTCACATCCTGGATCACAATGATGTAATTTTTCTTTGCGTATTTGATCCAGTGTCTGCCGTAAATTCTCGGCGTGAATTTATCTTTACCATACGGTGAACATGAATATGGACTACGCATCATGAGTATGGGATGCTTCTCAATATTATCCTTTGGCGTATAAATGGCAGTGAAAAGTTTTTTACCATCACGCATTGGGATCATGACCTCTTGCTTGGTATAATTACTGTAAACCCAGGCACTGTCGGCATTCTGGGCCGATAACAGGAAACTTTGAATTAAAAATAGAAATAAGATCTTTTTCATAGATAAGACTCGTTGTCGAGAATTGATTATTAGGAACCCAAAAATAGGCCATATTATCAGGATTTCCATGTAAGAACATGTAAAAACCTATGATTTCATGGTAATTCAAGCCTAAAATCTCTAAAATACCTAAAAACCAATTGAATTCAGAAATTGCTAATTGTTCAGCAATGTCTTTCATTAACAAAGCACCGTTAAAAACAATAAGATTCACTTCAAAAGTGGTTAGCCAGTCTGAACTACTTTTAAAGGATAATGAGCACAGAAAAAAAGAATAAATACAGGCCAAAGAATATTGACCTTGAGTTAACGGAAGATTCCCGTAGTCCGTTCGAAAAAGTAGAACGTGTGAAAGAAGAAAAGCTTCGTCCCCGTAAAGAAGAAGAGGCTGAAGAGGAATCTGTTTCGGAGGAAGAACCGTTGGCTGAAAAAAAGCCTCGTGCCAAGAACACGCCAAAAACAAAAGCTAAGGAAGAAGCTGAAGAAACTGAAAATGTAACGGAAGAAAAACCAAAAGCGAAAAGACAGAAAGAGAAGAAAGAAAAAATAACCTTACAGCAGCGATGGGAACAAGTACTGGCCGTTTGGAACAATGAGAAGACGCAAAAGATCCTTGGCTTGTCATTGGTCTTATCTTCTGTATTTTTAGCGATATCACTTGTCTCTTATTTTTTTACATGGGATGTTGATCAGGACAAAGTGCTTGATGCAGGTTCTGTGTTATTTAATCCTGAAACAAAGGTGGAGAACTGGCTGGGTAAAACCGGAGCATTGGTTTCTCATCTGTTCATGTACCGTGGTTTTGGAGCTGCCTCCTTTATTTTTGTTCCCGTTCTCTTCGTATATGGTTTGCAAAAAATGTTACAGCGTAAGTTGTTCAATGTTTCTTCCTTCAATGCAAAATGGATCTTTTTAATGACCTGGTCATCATTGACATTGGCCGTGATCTTTTCCGACCGTTTGTATTACATGGGAGGAGGATTTGGTTATTTTATCAATGCACAGATCAGTAATTATGTTGGCAGCGTTGGACTGATAGCTTTCCTTGGATTCACAATGCTCACTTTTTTAGTGCTTGCCATCAACATGTCCTTCAAACTTCCCGCAAAACCTGTGATAGAGCAGGATGAAACAATTGAGGAAGAAGTTCCTATTAACTATGTAGCAGAAGTGTCGCAGGTAGCAGTAAGTGAAAATGGATTAAGTGCCGAAGAGGAAGCAGCACTTTTGAATTTTGAAGTGATTCAAAAAGAAGAAGAGAAACCGGTCATTCCTTTTGAAGAAGAGAAGATCTTTGAAAAAGAGAATGCGATAGCCGACTTGATTGAGATTAAAACTGAAGAAACTCCAGAAGTGATACAGGACGAAAACAAGATCGTGCTTGACAACAGTACGGATGTTGTGAAAAAGAACAATGGAGAACCTGAGTTTGAAATTGGAAAGACGGTTGAAGAGCCTGAGATTATAGAAGAGGAGAACAAGGCAGCAAAATTAGTGGAACAGTTTGGTGAATATGATCCAACCCTGGATCTTGGAGAATACAAGTTTCCAAGTTTTGATCTCTTGAATGATTACGGCAATCAGCACAGCAAGGTGAATCAGGAAGAACTGATCATGAACAAGGACAGAATTGTAGGGACGCTGAAGAATTACGGAATTGAAATTGATAAGATCACGGCAACAGTAGGACCAACAGTTACCTTATACGAAATTGTACCTGCAGCCGGAGTTCGTATCAGCAAGATCAAGAATCTGGAAGATGATATTGCCTTGAGTTTGGCTGCTTTGGGTATTCGTATCATTGCACCTATTCCAGGCAGAGGAACAATTGGTATCGAGGTGCCAAATCAAACACCTGAAATGGTGCCGATGAAGAATATTCTGGCCTCAGAAAAATTCAACAACTCCAACTTTGAATTACCGATCGCATTAGGAAAAACGATCAGCAACGAGATCTTCATTGCCGATCTTGCAAAAATGCCTCACCTCTTAATGGCTGGTGCAACCGGACAAGGTAAGTCGGTTGGATTGAACGCGGTCTTGGTTTCTCTCTTATACAAAAAACATCCTGCACAGGTGAAGTTTGTTTTGGTGGATCCTAAGAAAGTAGAATTGACTTTATTCAATAAGATAGAGCGACATTTCCTTGCCAAACTTCCGAATTGCGAAGATGCCATCATTACCGATAATACGAAAGTGATCCATACTTTGAATTCATTGTGTATTGAAATGGATAATCGTTACGCATTGCTGCAGGATGCAGCGTGCAGGAACATCAAAGAGTATAATACGAAATTTGTTGCCAGAAAATTGAATCCAAATGATGGACATAAATACCTTCCTTACATTGTACTTGTAGTAGATGAATTTGCTGACCTAATCATGACTGCAGGTAAAGAAGTGGAAACGCCTATTGCCAGATTAGCTCAGTTAGCCCGTGCAATTGGAATTCACCTTATTATTGCAACGCAAAGACCATCTGTGAATATCATTACCGGAACGATCAAGGCAAACTTCCCGGCCAGGATTGCCTTTAGAGTAACAAGTAAAATTGACAGCAGAACTATTTTAGATAGTGGAGGAGCAGAACAATTGATAGGAAAAGGAGATATGTTGTTAAGTACCGGTAACGATCTGATCCGTATCCAATGTGCCTTTGTAGATACGCCGGAAGTAGAAAAGATATGTGAGTTCATTGGTAGTCAGCGTGCTTATCCGAGTGCATTTATGTTGCCGGAATATGTAGGCGAAGATGGAAGCGATGGCAAGGAAGCAGTAGATCTGAGCGAACGTGATAAGATGTTTGATGATGCTGCCAAACTAGTAGTGCAGTTTCAGCAGGGAAGTGCATCTTTCCTTCAGCGTAAATTAAAATTAGGATATAATAGAGCAGGAAGGATCGTTGATCAATTAGAGGCGGCCGGTATTATTGGTCCTTTTGAAGGAAGTAAGGCTCGTGAAGTCCTGATCAAAGAAATGGCCTCTTTGGAGGAAATTTTGCAAAAATTAAGAAATCAATAGCCTAAATGATAATTATCACCGGTTTCCGGAATTAATTGGTATTACATTTGCATTCACATGTATATGAAAAATTCTATTCTAGCCTTTTTACTGTTCACATTTGGAATGCTGAATGCACAGGATCAGGATCCTAAAGCAAAAGCCATCTTAGATGACCTAAGTAAGACAACCAAGGCATACAAGTCGATAACTGCGGATGTAGTATTCAATACCTATAACAAGGAGAAAAAAGCAATTGATAAACCTCAGTCATGGAAGATCCAGGCAAAAGGTCAGAAGTTTCGATTGGAAATTCCTGGTAATTCCATTGTATGCGATGGTAAGACGATCTGGAATCACAACAAAGACGCAAAGGAAGTAACGATCAAGACCTATGATCCTGACAATGAAGAGCAGAACATCAGCAAGATCTTTACCATCTATGAAACAGGATATAAATACAAGTACGACAAGGAAGAAAAAGTAGGTGCTGCAAACTGTCATGTGATCGATCTTTTCCCATCCATAAAACCGGAAAAGAAAAAATTTCATACAGTAAAATTATACGTGGATAAAACCAAGAAACAAATTGTTCAGATGAAAATGATGATGAAGGACGGGGGAATGCAAACGTATGACATCAAGAGTCTGAAATCAAATCTCGAGATCCCGGATCCACAATTTGTATTTGATACGAAAGGTTTTAAAGCCGATCAGATCAACGACGAGAGAGAGTAAGGGGATTTGAGATTGTAGATTTACAATTTTAGATTTACGATTTACGATTGATGATTTACGATTGACGAATTTTTCCAGAATCTAGGATCAAGATCATTTATCTCCGTAACGTTCAACGATCTCACTTACCAGCTTGTGTCTGATCACATCGCTTTTGTCAAGGTAAATAAGTTCAATTCCTTTTACATCTTTCAATAATCGCATGGCTTGTAATAAACCACTGGGTTGTTTGCTAGGAAGATCCACTTGTGTTGCATCACCCGTAATAATGAATTTCGCATTTGCACCCATACGCGTAAGAAACATTTTCATTTGACTTTCGGTGGTGTTTTGCGCTTCATCCAGTATCACAAAGGCATTGTCAAGCGTTCTTCCTCTCATAAAGGCAAGTGGTGCTATTTGAATGGTTCTGTTTTCGAGATACTGATTTAATTTATCTGCAGGGATCATATCGCTTAAGGCATCGTACAAAGGCTGCATATAAGGATCCAGTTTTTCTTTCAGATCTCCTGGCAAGAATCCCAGATTTTCTCCGGCTTCTACCGCAGGTCTTGTGAGGATGATCCTTCTCACTTCTTTATTTTTAAGCGCCTTCACCGCTAATGCAACAGCAGTATAGGTCTTTCCGGTTCCGGCCGGACCGATTGCAAATAGCATGTCGTTTGTGACAATGCTCGCCAGCATTTTTCGTTGATTCGGGGTCTTCGCCTTAATGATAAGCCCGTTATTGCCGAATAAGATCAGATCATTATTGATCGCTTCTTCTTTCGACTCCAGAATATTATCACCGGTTGGTCCTAATAAGCGCTCCAACACCGTTTCTGTAAGCAGACCGGTCTTGTGATAGTGCTCCGTGAGCATTTCCAATTTCTTCTCAAAACGAGAGATCTCTGCTTCTTCTCCCAATATTTTTAGTGAATAGCCTCTTGCGACTAATTTGAGTTTAGGAAAGTGCTTTTTTATGATATTTAATTTTAAATCATTTACGCCGTAGATCTCAATAGGGTCTATACTGTCTAGTGTGATAATTTTTTCTGTCATGTTCCGTTCAATAAAGGTCAAGGTTTGCTTTCAATTTCAGAATAAGAACTGTGAATTAGCAAGAATTACTTTTGTATTTTCGCTTCATCTTCTTCGCTCTCAATTTGTTTATAAACCTGTTAATCTATAGTCAAGTTTATAAAATTTAAAGGCTTAAAAAGTATTTACTTTTGAACAAATGGGTATTGTGACTTTGACAACCGACCTGGGTTATCGCGACCCCTATCTGGCTATTGTAAAAGCCGGATTACTGGCCGGGTCTCCCAATTTGCAGATAATCGATCTAAGTTGCGATATAAAAGATAACACCATCTCTGATGCGGCCTTCATTTTAAAGAATTCCCTGGTTTATTTTCCTGCCAATACCATTCATTTGGTTGCAGTAAAATTCATTGTGGAGAGTTCGCAACTTAGCAAACCAAATCACATTGACAATACACGTTATCTCATCACAAAGTATAAAGATCAATTCATTGTTTGCCCGGATAACGGATTGTTCACTTTGATCGATCCGGCTTTTAATGAAGTTGTTTATCAGTTGTATTTTGAGGATAATTCCAAACATCATTTCTTTCTGAAAGATGTTTTTGTTGACGTGGCACGCTTGATCCTTTTGGAAGGGGAAGGGAAATCATTGGAGGAGATCATGAAAGAGCACGGTACAATTGCCACCGATTATTACAAGGCCGTTCAATTCGAAAGTTTTGTCGACAAGAATGTTTTAAGGGGCAAAGGAATTTACGTGGATGATTTCGGAAATATCATAACGAATATCACTCGTCAGCAATTTCAAGAGGTGATCGGAAAAAAAAGTTTCAGCATCACACTTCCCGGGACCAGGATCAATTCCATACAACGTACCTATGATGATGTGAAATTAGGTCAGCCGCTTGTGCTTTTCAATAGTTTCGGAAATCTCGAAGTGGCCGTTAACGGCGGAAGTGCGCAGAAAATGCTTTGTCCTCGGGATGTTGGAGCCAAATTTGATTTTAACTTACTTATCGAATTCAATGATTAAACGTCTAGTAAAACTCACGTTCAAAGAAGATAAAATAGAGGACTTTAAGAAGATCTTCAGCGAGAACTGGCAATTGATCAAAGGCTTTAAAGGTTGTTCTCATGTGGAATTGCTGCAAGATGAAAATGATCCCTGCGTTTTTTTTACTTATAGTTTGTGGCAAGACGCTGATAGTCTCGAAAATTACCGTAAATCAGAACTATTCGAAAAAGTATGGAGTTCGGTAAAGGTTTACTTTGCTGACAGACCTATGGCCTGGTCGGTGAAAGAAGTGCTTACTTAAAAATACTTATTGAATGCGATCTCAAACCAAAAAGTGAATTTTTCTTTCTCTGTCTTCAGACTTTCTTTGATGTCAGGAATGGACATCCATTTAAAATCTTCTACTTCTTCTTTATTGATTACCGGATCCTGATCATTTAAAGCTGTGAAAACATGGTCGTATTCATGCTCCGTTAATCCATCCTCAAAACCTATGGTCGTCTCACTTGTTTTATAGATAAAGGTTCCAAGCTTCTTCAATTCCAGTTCCATTCCCATTTCTTCCTTCAGTCTTCTTTTAGCGGCCGCTAAGGTTTCTTCACCCGGACGAGGATGTGAGCAACAGGTATTGGTCCATAAACCTCCGCTGTGGTATTTGCTCAATGCGCGTTGTTGCATGAGCATTTCTCCTTTGGAATTCAAAACAAAAACCGAAAATGCCCTGTGAAGCACGCCGAGTTGATGTGCGTGGATCTTCTCCATTTCACCGATGACCTTATCATGTTCATCAACCAATATTACATTTTCATAACTCATTTCAAGACTTCTAAGTTATTAATTTTAATTGCCACTTAAAAAAACTATTCAGCCACTTATTCATTCTTCTTTCTTTTTCGGTTAATTCCTCCTATTTTAGTATCTAGGTATTCGTAAGCGTATTCACATATTTTTTCTTTTGTTCTTTTTCACCTTCTCTTGGGTGAGAGCGCAACAGTATTACTTTAAAAATTACAATCCTGAAAGCGGACTTCTAAGTGTACAGATCTCCTGTTTATTTCAGGATAGTCAGGGTTATTTATGGGCAGGGGGATTTGGAGGTTTGACGCGGTTTGACGGTAAGAATTTTGTTAATTATAGTCCAAAGAATGGTCTTATAGAGCACAACGTTACATCAATAGCTGAAGATAGAAACGGAAATATTCTGGTTGGAACTACCAAAGGACTTAGTGTTATCAAAAACAATAAGATCACAAACTACAGTTCATCGATGTATTTCAATAAAAAGGGAATTACATCTATTTGCAAGAACGAGAAGGATAAGATCTATATTGGAACGGGAGAGGGCTTGTTCGAATTTCTGGACGGGCATATAATAGAAGTAAAAGCAATTTCAAAGGTTACTATCAATTGTCTTTATCAAATGGATAGAAAGATTCTGATCGGTACGAATTCAGGGCTTATCATTTTTGAGAATGATCAAGTAACTAAGGTTGACACAGGAAATGGCTTGTCTGACAATATCATCAACAGCATTGCAACGAAGAGAAATGAAGTTTATCTCGGCACTTCAAAAGGATTGAATGTGTTGAATACAGCCAGCGGTCAAATAAAAAGGTATCAGATCGAGAATGGTTTGATCGATGAGAACATCACTGCATTGATGAATCAGCATGATGCTTATATCTGGATAGCTTCTAACTCCGGATTACTTCGTTTTGATGGAAATCAATTTACTTTTTATAATGTTGGACTGGATAATAATTCAAATGTGGTGAAGTGCCTTTTGAATGACCGTGAAGATAATGTTTGGATGGGAACACACAGTGGTATTTATAAGTACAGAGATAATTCCTTCTCTTCTTTTGACAAAGTGAATGGTCCTGGCAATGCATTTATCTTTCAGATCTTTCGTGATAAGAATGAGAACCTGTGGTTGTGCTCGGATAATACCGGCTTGTACAGATACTCTCAGGGTTTTTTTAAACGTTATGCGGAAAAGGAAGGGCTCGGGACAAATGTTGTTCATGCCGGACTGGAAGATGATGAGGGGCGATTGTTATTCGGAACAAAGAATGGTGTCTTGCAATTTAAAAACGAACGCTTCACTAATATTCCATTGCCAAAAGAGTTCAAAGGTCCGTATGAAATGCTTCTGAAAAGAAAAGATGGAACTGTCTGGATCGCCGGTGGAAATGGAGTTGCGCAATTGACATGGAAGAACAATGCTCCGGTTGTGAATTATTACAGTTTGCCCGTTGACATACCTTATCAAGCTTATTGTCTCTGGGAAGATGATGAACGTCAATTGTGGATCGGAACTTCTCCGGCAGGATTATTCAAAATGAAAGGAGATTCGTTGGTGAATGTTAGCAAAGAATTGAATCTGCTCGAAGAAAATTATTATGCGATCAGGGCTTATAAAGAGTATTTATTTGTGGCTACGTTGAATGGCTTGTATGTGGTAAACAGCAAGACCGGAGAGAATAGTTATATCACGGAGCAGGATGGATTGAATTCTGAGCTTGTCTATTCGGTTGAGTTCGCCGAAAATAAAAAAGTATTATGGATAGGTACAAATCAGGGTATCAATAAACTTGATCTGGATGCTTATTTCAACGAAGGAAAAAAGAATATCATATCCTACAGCAAACAACATGGATTTACCGGAGTTGAATGTAATTCGAACGGGATCTGGGAGGACAAAGATGGTTCCCTTTGGTTTGGTACTGTTAGTGGTCTGGTAAAGCATGAGCCCTCCAAACT
>DAORJH010000065.1:0-8841 GCA_035438925.1 Bacteroidia bacterium
CAATATCGGAGTTTGCTACTTGCATTCAGCCACTCAAAAAGCACAGGCAGAAAGGCATCTGGCAATAGCCGTTCAAAAAGTAGATAAGGGATATAAAATGGACGATTTTACAGAGAAATCAGCTCCACCATTAGCACATTTTTATCATGGTCAAGCGCTTCACATCAATTATCGTTTTGATGATGCATTGGCTGAATTCGCAAAATTTGAAACGTTTGTTGGACCTAAAGACAAGGACTGGAAAAAAATGCTGGATCATAACCGAGCATACAGTGAATATGCGAAAAAAGCAGTTGCTGGCCCAGTGAATATTCAGATCACTAATCTAGGCGACAGCGTAAATAGTTCTTACCCGGATTATAGCCCCGTGCTAAGCTCTGACGAACGAATGCTGATCTATACAACGCGTCGTCCAAATACCACGGGAGGAATGAAGGATTTTACAGGATATTACAACGAAGACATTGTTGTTTGCTACAAGGATAATAATGGAAACTGGAGTGGACCTCAACCCATTTCCAACAACATCAACACCGGAGGAATGGAAGCCTCTATCAATCTATCATCAGACGGGCAAACATTGATCATGTACAAAGACGGAGGAGATGGAAATAACGGGAATATCTACTACAGTAATTTCGACGGAAAGGATTGGTCTTCACTGAAGGAATTCGGTTCGGATGTGAACTCAAAGTATCACGAATCACATGCCTGCTTAAGCGGCGATGGTCACGTTCTTTTCTTTGCATCAGACAGGCCGGGTGGATTGGGTGGCAGCGATATTTACCGTTGCTTGAAATTACCGAATGGGCAATGGAGTAAAGCCTATAACATGGGACCAAATATTAACACCGAGTATGATGAAGACGGCGCATTCATTCATCCTGACGGACACACTTTCTTCTTTGCATCCAAAGGACATAAATCAATGGGGGGCTACGACATCATGTTTGCAACTTTGAACGAAGAAGACAAATTCGATTATGTGACCAACATGGGTTATCCTATCAATACAACTGATGATGATGTGTTCTTTGTCACTTCTCCCGACGGAAAACGCGCATATCTTTCTTCTGCACACGAAGGAGGTTTCGGAGAAAAGGATATTTATATGCTGACCATACCAGGCACCGGAGAAACCGCTTGCATTGTTCAAAGGGCAGATCATTCCGGCAGACGGAGAGAAACTTCCTGAAGAACTGGTGATCCTTGTAACGGATAAAAAAACAGGTGAGATCGTTGGAACATTCAGACCAAAAGTTGCCAATGGAGTTTTCTCTACAATTCTGCCTCCCGGCAATGAATATAATTTCTCTTATCAGGCCGGTGACGGAGAAGAATTTTACAATGAAGATGTGTTTGTGAGCAATGACTTGAGTTATCAGGAGATCAAACGTGAAGTGAATTTAGAACCTGTAAAATTAATGGGTAAGGTAAAGGCAAAGGCAAAAGCCATTTTACTGAATACTGTTGTACTTGATAATTCAAAAAGCAAGAAAACTATTTCAGGTGCAAACATTACTTTGGCTGAAGCCGGAGCTGAGAATAAGAATTTCACTGCCAATGAAAAAGGAAGATATGATGGAATAGAATTACAGCCGGATAAAAAATACACACTCTTCGCGGAAGTGGACGGGAAAAAATCACTCGTAGGAGAGATCAACACCAAAGGAGTGAAATCCGGCAAAGTCATCAACCAGCTTGTTTACATGACAGGTAAACCGGAAGCAGTAGTTTCAAAGGAATTATTACTGGATGTAACAGTTAAGAATGCTAAAACCAAAAAAGCCATCAGTAATGCAAGTGTGGTATTAAGTGATAATGATGGAAATAAAAAAGATCTCAGTACAGATGAGAATGGAAAGATAAAAGGTGTTGAGTTGACTCCGGATACGAAATACACTTTAACAGCATCCAATGAAGGATCCATTTCGGAAGAAGTAAGTTTCAATACAAACGGCGTTAAAGGAAGCAAGAAGATCAGCAAGACCTTATTGATCAATGTGGCAAAAGCAGTGGTAAGCACCAATGAGCCTGCAGGAACTTCAAGTGGAGATCTGCCACCATCGCGTTATGAATTCTATTTTCAGTACAACAGAAACATCAATGAAGAAGACGGAGCCTGGACTGCCTTTATTGACAGGATCGTTGAGTTAAGCCAAAAGAAGACGGTGCGTGTTTCAATAAAAGCTAGCGCATCTAAAGTGCCAACTCGTGCTTACAAGAACAATAAACAGCTTGCGTCATCACGTGCAAAGAACCTTCAAAAGAGAATCAAAGAAGCAGTTGAAGCAAAAGGTGGCAATGTGAAAAAACTGAAATTCACCAGATCGTCAAAAGTAGGCGGACCTAAATACAGAGGGGACAGAGATCTTGGAAGAGAAAAATACGAAAAACATCAGTTTGTAAAAGCAAGCGCGAAATAGAACTATAAAAACCCCGTTAAAAGCGGGGTTTTTTCTTTTCATCTCTTCATTCAGAACACGCAAAATCCAATAAACTGCTTTATATTTGTTATCCTAAAACGAACGTATGCCTACTGTATCTTTCAAAGCCAATGCCATGCCGGCTTCTCCTATCCGGAAATTAGTTCCATTTGCAGAAACAGCAAAGAAGAAAGGAGTGAAGATCTATCATCTTAACATTGGTCAGCCTGACATTGAAACACCGGCAACATTTCTAAATGCAGTTAAAAATGCGGACATCAAAGTATTGGAATACAGTCACAGCGCAGGAAATGAAAGTTACAGAAAGAAACTCTGTGGTTATTATGCCAAATACAACATCAACATTGATGCTTCACAGATCATCATCACCTGTGGTGGAAGTGAAGCCATCTCCATTGCGATGATGACCTGTTTCAATCCGGGTGATGAGATCATCATACCGGAACCCTTCTATGCCAATTACAATGGATTCAGCTGTGCGGCCAACGTAACAGTGAAACCTATCATCAGTTCCATCGAAAACGGATTTGCCCTCCCTCCTATTTCGGAGTTTGAAAAAGTGATCACGCCTAAAACAAAAGGGATCATGATCTGCAATCCCGGAAACCCAACAGGCTATTTGTATACCAAAGAAGAATTGCTTGCACTCAGGGATCTGGTAAAAAAACACGATCTCTTTTTATTGAGCGATGAAGTTTACAGGGAATTCTGCTATGACGGAAAAGAATATTTCAGCGTGATGCAACTCGAAGGCATTGACAACAATGTGATCCTTCTTGATTCCATCAGTAAACGATATAGTGCGTGTGGAGCCAGAGTTGGCGCATTGATCAGCAAAAACAAAGAAGTAATGGCCTCTGCACTTAAATTCGCGCAGGCAAGGTTGAGTCCGCCGAGTTATGCGCAGATCGGTGCAGAAGCTGCACTGGACACAGAACAAAGTTATTTTGACAAAGTAAAGACAGAATACATTGCCAGAAGAGATTACGTGATCGAAGCTCTGAATAAAATTCCAGGGGTTTTCTGTCCAAAGCCAAGTGGTGCCTTCTATTGCATTGCCCGTCTTCCGATTGACAACTCCGATAAATTCTGTCAATGGTTATTGGAAGATTTCAATTACAAAGATCAAACAGTGATGATGGCACCTGCCACAGGTTTTTATTCTACTCCCGGCGCAGGAACCAATGAAGTTCGTTTGGCCTATGTATTGAACCTGACCGATCTGAAAAATGCAATGATCTGTTTGGAAGAGGCCTTGAAAGTTTATCCCGGCAGAACCAATTAATAACAATGATTCAAGTTCGTAAAATGAAACACACTTTTCTGATCTCTTGCCTTGCTGTACTTTTATTTTCTTCTTGTGGTAATGATGAAAAAGCATTCGAAGAAAGAAAGAAACTGGAGTCAGCAGATGCTTTGGTAGCAGCAGATACCGGCGCAACTGAATTCAAAAAGACAGATAAGGCCGATGATAAGGAAGGATTCACCGGAATTTACGATGTTCCTGAAATGCTCGCGCTATGCGTGAAGGATTCTGCTCCAGAAAAAGATCTGGCGCTTAAATACGCGCAAGCATTTACTCGCCTCGAAAATGAATTGAACGCACTCGGAATAAAATCAAGTGGTGCACCGGGTTCTATTGCTTATAACAACGACCCTAACAACTTCGTCTTTGAATGTGTTTACCCAATAGAGAAGATCCCTGCCAAACAACCCAAAGATTGTCAGGTTGTAGTATTAGAAGCAAGCAACATGCTTATTTATAATTATTACGGTGAATATGCTATGCTCTACAAAGCCTACGAAAAGATCAGAGAGCAAATGAAGAAAAGTAAATTGGAACAAGTAGGACCTATGCGCGAATTTTACGTAACAGATCCAACACGAGAAAAAGATTCCACTAAATGGATGACCCGTATTATGGTGCCGGTGACCAAGAAGTAATTCTCTTTTTATCACAAAATCTTACATTCCTTCTGTTAAATCCGAACAAATCATTTGCATTTGCGATTTATTCCACTAAATTCGTTATACCAAATCATTCCAATGAAAATGACAAACACCCCCCCCCCTCAAGGAGATAAGTCCTCTAAACGCATATAAGTTCATACTAGTGGCAATTAGTATGTTGACTTATTCCATTAAATCAAATGCACAGGTCAATACCTTTACCAATGTGCAGGTGACAAATACAATGACCACCAACGGAAATGCCGTGTTCAACAGTTCTGTTCGTTTATCGAATTTGTCTGGAGGAAACAGCCTGGCCAAAATAATGGTCGATCAAAATGGTTTTTTATTGAAAGGCCCTGAGGTACCTACTACATGGGAATGTTTTCAGAATACACCAAACTGGAACATTGGCGGGAACAATGCTTTTCCAATAATAGGTGTACCCGGCAGTACCGTTCCTTATGCAGATATCGGCACCTGTGATCTAGTAGATTTTATGTTGAAGTCTCACAACAAGCATGCACAATGGATCAAGCCTGATGGCTCCGTCATGTTTGGCACAGGAGTAGGGAGTAATAGTGGTGGCCGCGAATATAGATTCAATGAAGGAGTAATTCGCTTGCAGGGCATGAACAGTTATGGTGGGCCACAGGTAATTTTTGATGGAGGCGTGAATCCATTCGGTGATTGGGGAATAGAATACTTATCATCCACTATAACCGCAGTGCCCGGATTGAATTTCTGGAAACCAAGTTACAGTCCTAACAGTTACAACTATTTATTCTTTATTGGTGATAACGGTATAGTGAATGTTGGAAATGTGACTCCAACAAATCCGGCTCGCTTTAACGTAGATGGTTGGAGTGGGAATGGAATAAAGAGCATGGTCTTAACAAATCAAAAAGCATACACAGCTTTTAATAAGACGAATACAACTGAAAGTTTTGCAGTGTATGCCAACGGAAATACAAGTATGGGAGCAAACAATCAAATTGGTTTTCCTAGCACCTCGATTTTAAGCAACAGCGTTTCATTACTTATTAATAATCAAAACATCAATGGTGTACGATTTTTAAGTTCGCAGAGTGATGTTAGGATTATATCTGCATTATTGAATGACAATGGAAATTCAGTTTTTACCGTGTTCGGGGATGGAAGAACTAGAATTGGAGGAGAATTCATTACCAATTCTACTTATATGTTAACTGTAAACGGTAAAATTGGGGCAAGGGAAATAAAAGTAAGCATACTAAGTCAGTGGCCGGATTATGTCTTTAAGAAAAACTACTCTTTAACACCCTTAGAAAATGTAGAAAAGTACATACATAAACACGAACATCTACCGGGAATTCCATCTGCAGAAGACTTGCAGAAAGAAGAATTAGGACTAGATCTGGCTCAAATGCAAGCTTTGCAATTAGAAAAAATAGAGAACATCTACCTCTATCTTTTTGAAATGAAAAAGGAGTTGGCTGACTTGAAAAAGGAAAACGCTGAACTGCGCAGGAAAATTAAAAATTAATAATGTATTCAATGAAAAAAGCTCTTAAGTATATTTTACTTGTTGTGACCTGCTTTACTTTGTTAACCTGCAAAAAGTACGATGAGGGTGGGTTTGTGAGACAAACATGTAAAAACTTATTTGGAGGTAATAAAGCAGGTGACAGTAAAACATGGAAATTAAAAAAATACGAGGTAAACGGCATAGATTCTACATACCTGATTAACACCGGTGGAATACCAGATTTTTATGAGAAATTTCTAACGCTGAAACTCGAAAGTAAAAAGGAATTTAATAAATATACAGGTACAAGTGGATTTTACTTATATGAAGGAAAAGTTTCAACAAATTATAGGGAGATTGTTATTGGCAACTTAAATTCATTAAACACTATTCAATCTCAATGCGGCATTCTCAATAATAATAGTTTCTGCTCCAGAAACATTCTTTACCCGGATTTAAATCCCCCACGTTCTTGGTCTATCATTAAATTGACTAATAAAGAATTTATACTTACTATTCAAAAAAGCAATACATACAAAGTAATCCTTACCAGTTAATATGAAACCTGTTTATTTTACTTTTCTTATTACACAATTTTTGGTTCAAACATTAATTTGCCAACCTCTCTCTGTCCTAGAGAACCAAAGAGCTCATAAAAGGTATTGGTATTACAGAACTCGCATGATTAATGATTTTATGAAAGTGGGAAAAGAACAAGGAAATTGTATTGTATTCGCTGAACGTAATTATGATTATAGTGATGGGACTGAAAAAGGCAATTATAATAAATTTTACAGCAAAGTAGGTCCTGATCAAATTGATTTGACTAATATGTATTTAGCGAATCTTGCACTTGAATACAAACTTTTAACCCGATCGAATCAAAGTACTCAAGAAACTTTAAAAGAAATTTATTACTTACTAAGAACAATCAATCGATTGGATTCATGGGCAGATTGGTTTTGGCCACCATTAACTCCCCCAACAAATGGAGAGTTTTTAGGTTATCCTCAAAATGGTTTACTCAATGGCTTTATATTAAGGGAAGATATGCCTCCCAATTTTATTGACTCCTTGTATAATTATCAAAATTACAAACATTTTAATTACGCGGTTAACGAGTTTAATCATAGTGGAAATGTGGATTCATCAAGTTATTCTGGACTCCACATGACGAATAAGCTCACTAACGATAACAAGTTTAGTAATTGTGAAATTTTCTCGGGTGATTTCAATGATGAAATAAAGGAAGAACTTTCATTACCACATGATAAGTATTACTCTATGTTTTTTGCCTTTATGTGTCTAAACAAGTACATTCCAAATAATACGGTTTACATTGAGAATGGGCAGGTGCAAACGTTTCAAGATGGCGAGGCAGATATTAAAACTGAGGTTAGAAACATTACAAACAGATGTCATACTTATTTGCGAGGAAACACATTCGGCAGCCCAGTGTCTGATTGGGGGATGGAATACCCAGATGGAACAGATTTGAATTTTCTAGCATTGGGCTCAGTAGCACCACTATTCCCTTATCCAGTAGTTAATACAATTTGTCATATCAATAATGATTATCCTTGGAACTATCCTTGTTTAGATAATTCTGATTTAATTTCCTTGAATTTTCTGCCTTATAACGGTGTTACATTGGCGAATGCTGTTTCCCAAGACAATGCTGTTTTCCTAGCATGGAATCATGTAAACAGCAATGTGTATGGTGGGTATCAACCCTTGTGGTTATTAATGATGCAAAATACAAGTTTGTTTAATTTGCAATGGGCTGATTTAGCAAGAAAAGTTTTACATCAAACCGGTCAAATGACTAGAAACAAAGCAGTGTTTGCTAATCCTATCAATGCAGCCTCATGTCAGGGCCCGTTTAATTTTGGGAGTTGCAACTACGGAGATTACGAGTGGTCTTCTCAAGATAGAACTGAACATCCTAATGCAAGGGGTAATGGTTGTCAAAATTCAGGAGCCCTTTTTCCTGGGAATTATCCAGGCGTTGATTATATGCTTTTACATAATTTGTATTACGAATACTTAAATCAAGAAGATGATAAACCTGGGGTGATAGAAAGCGGTGCTTACAAAAATGCCTATAATTTAATGGATAATTACGATGAGCAAACCTGGCCTGTTTATCAGGTGGTAAATGGTTCCGGTTTTAATCCAGTAGCTGCTTACTTAATTGGCATTAATGAAGAATCAGTTACAAAAGTTAATTTGCCCGGTCCGGGCGGGCCTGTTCCCTTGGTAAAAGCCCCGGGAAGGGTAAAACTCTTTCAGAATTTAGAATCGAGAGCTCAGATCTACGCCACCTCATCTCCTGCAGCTCCAAACAATACAATCAGTTCTAAAGTAGAGTACAGAGCAGGGAAAGAAATTACACTGCTACCTGAAAGTGGCAATCAGCCGGGCTTTGAAGTAAGATTAGGAAGTGATTTTTCTGCCTACATTAAAAGATATATTTGCACCAGTAACAGCGATCCTTTAGCTCAAAAACAAAATTCAAATAACTCTGAATTCAGAAGCAATGATTTTGAAACAGATCTCATGAACACAGAAATTCCTATTCACCATGTTGATCACCCTAAATCAGATTCAGATCTTTATCCGGGTGAAATGACAACAGATCAATACGCCGGACAGGAAATAAATGAAATACAGAATATCCTGCTAACAGAATACCAAAACGAGAGTCCGGAAAAAATAAATACCATTCAAAAAGAATTACTCACACAGCGTTTAGTTGTCTTGCCGAACCCTAACAATGGTGTTTTCAGAATTTATGCGACAAGAATTTCAGATGAAGAAACTTTTAATTACAGTATTTTAGATATGAAAGGTCAGGTGATCCTAAATGAAGAAAACATTAAATCAGGAATCAATAAAGAAATTGATCTGAGCCAATATGCTGAAGGAATATACATG
>DAORJH010000066.1:0-8837 GCA_035438925.1 Bacteroidia bacterium
ATCCGGATCTTCGATGTAAGTAAAATGTCCTGCAGCTTCTCCCATTTCAAAACCTGAACCTCCGTCAACTGTAAAGGGATGACCCATCTTCTCACATTTTGATCTTAAGGCATTCATGTTCTTGATATCAAAACAAAGATGAATGAATCCCAGATCGCCCCAGAATCTGTTCTCGAAAATTTTTCTTGGAGAATAATTCTTCACTTCAATAAGTTCAATGTAACTTTTACCCAGTAATTTGGAGAAAGGTCCCACACGATCTTTGCTGTGCGTTAGAACGGTTCTTCTGCAAAGCGCATTCCCTCCCGGAAGAACTGCCAGATCATCAAAACTTTTTTCTCCGGAATAGAGTACCTGATCATAACCTAAGATCTCAGAATAAAATTTGATAGATTTCTCGGTGTTGCTGACTCCAATGGATATTCCATTCGGACCACCGGTATTTTTCATTCCCTTTCCGAACCAATTGTTGTCTTCGATCACTTCAAATAAATTTCCATATTTATCACTCAGGTAAAAATGTTTTTTGCCGTACGGAGTAGAAGAAATGTTGCCTAGAATTTTTGTATTGAGTGTTTGAAGATGATCATAAGAAGTTTGAATATCATCCGTTTTGATCTTAGCACAGAATAATCCCAGATCTCCCATTTTTGGTTCGAACAACGGGTGTTGAGGTGTACGACTGGTGTATTGCCAGATCTCAAATCCACCCCCGCCTTTTAAATTGATGGCAAGTATAGCATGACGCGAGTGGGGTTTACCGCCGGTGTAAGGCAACATCAATTCAGCCTGTGCTGCTTCTTCAAATACGGGAATATCCATCCCAAAATGTTTGTTATACCAATGAAAAGCCTCGTGCACATTGGGAACACCTATCCCAACTTGTTGTATTCCGGAAATAATGTAGGTCATAACTAAATTCTTTTGCAAATTTAATAATATGCATGGTAAGACAATTTTTATTCTGGTTTTTTTATAAATTAGCCAAACAAAAACCTACCTATGAAAAAACTTGTACTTACTTTAATGAGTTTCTTAACTCTCACTGTCACAGCCCAGGTGCCAACACCCACACTGTATTTCACGATCACATCACACAATGAGCCACCTCCGGCTGAGGTGTATACGGTGTTAGCAACCTATAGCCTTACCAGTGACACACTAAGAAAGATCGTAGACATGATCAACACAAAGAATGCAAAATTCAACATGCAATTGAACCCTAATTTTGTTCAGGGAACACTTATGCATGAGTCTGCAATAACAAACACTAACGATGTGATTCAGTATGCATACAATATTGGTGGAACTCCAGGTAATGTAGTGCAAATTGATCCCAGATACAAACAAACCGGAATGTACAATATTGCAGATGTGAGTTATTCTATTGAATTGACCGGTGCTCTGGCAAGTAAAAATGTGGGAGGTTTTGTGGCATTGAATGGTACAACAACACCAAATTCATATACTATTGGCGACTGGATACCTTATACCACTACCATACAGGCACAGAACACACCTACTTATTCCTGGAAAGCCGATGTGATCTGGGGTGCAGGAAGTTTACCTCCACACAGCAATGATGCAAATAACTATGGAATATGGAAACCACGAGGAAAGACAGATTCAGTTGACTTTTATTGCCATGACCCCGCACAAAATGTTTGGCTGCAGGGTAATGGTTGTGGATGGGTTCTTACTCCAACCACCAATGTGAATCAGTTGATCTCTGAGATAAGAACTGAAGCTACTAAGATCAGAAATGGCACCTATCCTGCCAATAAATTCTACAACGGTCATCTGATGATAAACTTCAGAGATTTTGGCACGAGCACTGTTACTCCTACTTTCCAAATGCGTAAAGAATTAGGGAAGATCATCGATTCAATCAACGTGATGGTTTCGCAGGGGAAGATCGCATGGAAGACAATTACGCAAAAACAAACCGCTTTCAGTGCATGGAGTTCCACTAATTCCATTTCCTATTCTCAATGGCGCTGTGGGCAAACAAATACAGTAACACCTACCTGCGCCCCAAGCGGAATATTTGAAAACAGCACCCTATTGAATAATTACATGTTGATCGCTCCTAATCCTGCAAACAATAAAATAAGCATTTCTTGGGGTGGACAGCTCAATCAAAACACCATTCTTGAGGTTTATGACAACCTTGGACGAAGGGTGTATTCAGAAAAAATGCAGCATTCAATTACAGAAGTGAATGTTTCTCAGTTCTCAGAAGGATTTTATACCATTATCGTGCAAAACGATGCAGGACAAGCCAGGCCGGCCAAGATCCTAATACAGCATTGATCTTAAATGCTTGCGAATGTAGCCCGTCAATTGACTTTGACGGGCTTTTTTTATAATTTCAGCCTTTTAAATCGATAGCTATGTACGGAAACTTAAAGCAGCAATTGCAAAACACTCTTAAGGAGATAGAAGATAACGGATTATTTAAACGTGAACGTGTGATCACATCACCTCAGGGTGCTGTTGTAACCGTGAACGGAAAAGAAGTGATCATTTTCTGCGCGAATAATTATTTGGGATTGTCTTCACATCCAAAAGTGATCGAAGGAGCTAAAAAGGCATTGGATACACATGGTTACGGAATGAGCAGCGTGCGTTTTATTTGCGGAACACAGGATATTCACAAAACGCTTGAAAAAAAGATCGCTGATTTTCTTGGACAAGAAGATACCATTTTATATGCCGCTGCCTTCGATGCAAATGGTGGAGTTTTTGAACCTTTGTTCGATGAGCAAGATGCTATCATCAGCGATGAATTGAATCATGCTTCGATCATTGACGGTGTGCGCTTATGTAAGGCACAACGCTACCGTTATAAGAATTGCGACATGGCCGACCTGGAAGAGCAATTGAAAAAAGCGCAGGCACAACGCCACCGTATCATAGTTACCGATGGGGTCTTTAGTATGGATGGTTTTGTTGCTCCATTGGATAAGATCTGTGACCTGGCGGATAAATACAATACTTTGGTAATGGTAGATGAAAGTCATGCCAGTGGTTTCATTGGTAAGACAGGAAGAGGAACAGTTGAATTGAAGAATGTAATGAAGCGTGTGGATATCATCACCGGAACTTTAGGAAAAGCATTGGGTGGTGCCATGGGTGGATTCACAACCGGTCATAAAGAGATCATCGAGATCCTTCGTCAGCGTTCTCGTCCTTATTTATTTTCCAACTCACTTGCACCTTCTATTGTGGGCGCATCCATTGCGGTATTTGACATGTTAAGCTCTACAACTGAATTAAGAGATAAATTGGAATACAATGTCAATTATTTTAAAGCAGGAATGAAGAAGATAGGATTGGAGATCCGTGAAGGAGATTCTGCCATCGTTCCGGTTATGCTTTACGATGCAAAGCTATCTCAGCAATTCGCCAATAAATTATTGGATGAAGGCATTTACGTGATCGGATTTTTCTATCCTGTAGTACCTAAAGATAAAGCACGTATCCGTGTTCAATTAAGCGCTGCGCATACCAAAGAACATTTGGATAAAGCCATCGCTGCGTTTGAAAAAGTGGGGAAAGAGCTGGGGGTTATCAAAAAGTAAAAATATGAATTCAGTAAAGCGCCAAGTTTATTTTTGTATCATGGCGTTTTCTTCTATGTTTGGTTTAACACAAACCAAATCGATCGATAGCCTAAAGCTCCTTCTGAATAAAGTGCAGCAAACAACGACTAGGCTGGACTTAATGAAGGAGATCGGAACACAATTAGTAGAGAATGGTTTTTACAACGATGGATTGAATTGGTATTTCAATGCATTGAAGGTTGCTGAAGCCAGAAGAGATACAACATCAATGGCTGCATTGTGCAATAACATTGCTGTTATCTATACTGAGACCGATCAAAATAAAAAGAGTTACCCATTTGCTGAGAAAGCAGTACAATATGCACTAAGAAGGAATGACGACAAGCTAAAAGCGAACGCTTATAACACTCTTGGTAATGCTTATTATGCAGATTACAAGGACTCAATTGCGTTAGGGCATTTCAATAGTTCTTTAGAGTACAGGATCAGATCTGCAGATACAGCGGCTATAGGGGCAGCACTTAAAAATCTTGCAGGTGTTTACAATGAGTTTGGAGATCATAGAAAAGCATTGCAATTAACACATATGGCCCGAGTCTTTCGATTAAGAAAGGGGAATGCAGATCAAAAAATGTCTTTATTCGTTACACTTTCTGATCTGCATTTTGGGATCAAAAAATATGATTCTGCATTTTATTATTTGAATAAAGCGAGTGAGTATTTGAGCACTTCAAAGAATCTATATGAGCTAAAGAGTTACTATAATTCGAGTATTCAGGTCCATCGTCAAAGAAATGATCTTGAAAAAGTGATCAGTGATATGAATTCCGTATTACGAATAAAGGATAGTATTCTTGATCAAGAAAGCCAAAAGAGCATGTCTGAACTACAGACCAAGTATGAAACTGAGAAAAAGGATGATCAGTTAAAGATTCAACAACTGGAATTGGAAACAAAAGAAAAAGAAGCTTTTTATTCAAGAATTCTTTTTATTGGTATTGTTACCATTATACTTTTGCTTTTTTCTTTTTTCTTTATTCGTTTCAAAAGCAAACAAAAATTAAGGGATGAAATTGATCGAATTGAAAAGGAAAATGTGAAGAAAAGAGTTGAGCTGGAAACCAAAGAGAAAGAGCGTAATCGGATCTCAACTGAATTGCATGATAATGTTGGATCATCCGTAAGTTTTATTAGTTCGAAGATCGATTGGTTGATCAAGAATCGCTCATTTAATGAATCCGAGAAAGTAGAGCTTTTGTTTTTAAAGGATTCCTCTCGGGATGTGATGAATCGGCTAAGAGAAACACTATGGACCTTGAATGATAAAAGCATCAGTAATAACGATCTTTGTGATAAGTTAAAGGTTTATTTGCGAAAATACATTTTGTGCACATTGAACATCACTGACTCTTTAAGCACAGAATGCATACTTCCGAATGAGGATGTGTTGGCAATCTACCGATGTGCTCAGGAAATAGCGAACAACATCAATAAACATAGTGAGGCGCAGACTGTTAAGATACAATTCTACTCTGATGCAAATACTAAACTTAAAATATCCTTTTTAGATGATGGTGTAGGATTTGAGGAGGAAAACAAAGAGGATAGTTATGGATTAAGAAATATTCGGAACAGGTTGAAAGATATTGGGGCGAAAGTGGAAATCAACTCTGTAAAAGGGAGAGGCACTTCAGTAACGATCATCTATAATTAGTTCAAATGCACTATTCCTAGAAGGTAAATTGATAAGTTTATTTGTAGAATGATAAAGATCGCAATAGTTGATGATAAAAGGTTGAACCGATTGGATAGGGCCAAAGAGTTGGAGTACAATACCGAGATCAAAGTTATTTTCACCTCTCAAAATGGCGCAGAATTTCTGGAGAAGATGAAAGAGACCCCGAAGTCCTCTCATCCGGAAATTGTATTGATGGATATTGATATGCCTGAAAAGAACGGAATTGATACGGTTAGAGATGCGAAGGTGGTGTATCCTGATATTGAATTTCTGATGTTGACAGTATTTGATGATGATGAAAAGATATTTGAAGCAGTAAAGGCTGGGGCTTCCGGTTATTTGCTGAAGGATGAGAGCTCTGATACGATAATAAATTTCATAAAGCAAGTAAAGGAATTTAGAACAGTACCAATGAGTCCTGCTATAGCCAGAAAAGCTTTGAAGCTTCTTACGCGAACAGAAAAGACAGTTGTGGCTGATGCTCCGAAATCTGATCTGACAGAAAGAGAATTATTAGTGCTTAAAGGCCTTGTAGACGGATATGATCACAAGGAGATTGCAGATAGATTATTTGTAAGCCCACATACTGTCAGAAATCAGATCTCCAGTATTTACAAAAAACTGCATGTGAACGGGAAGGTGGATGCCGTTAAGATCGCGATCAAGAATAACCTTCTCTAAAAGCATATTTCTTCATTTAAAAGCCGGACTTACCGGCTTTTTTCATTTAAACCTATCAATTTAGTGCATTTGCACTATTCATGGCCCATCATAAAAGCCTGTACTTTGCTCTATAAACAAAAACCTTTATTATGAAAAGAATTTTTATCTACTTGTCTTCCTTGCTAAGCAGCTCAGCAATGCTGGCACAACCAACCACTCACAGCGTAATGCCACCTGTTGGATCATTTTACAGTTTTAATACTGTTACCGGAGCTATTACACATGCTCCGGGTGGAAGCGGACAATCCTGGAATTTCAACCCAATTGCCAATTCTGTTACCCTAACGTATTCTATTATTCCCCTTGCAGCAACTACTGCATCAGATCAATCTACTTTTCCAACTGCAAATTATTTTAGATTAAAGTCTTTGGGCTCAATGACAGTAGGATTGGATTTTTTACATATTCAGAACGATCGCCTAATTGAGTTGGGCGAAAGAGGATCAGGCGGAAATTATAATATGAAACCGGTACCATACACCACCTATACTTTTGGAATGAATGTTGGTAGCACCCATGTTTCTACTTACACAACCGGAGCAGGCACAACAACGCGTACAGTTAAGTGCGATGGTACAGGTACATTAACAACACCCTTTGGAACATTCAATAATGCAATTCGACTTAAGACATACAACATTGGAGATGTTGATACGCTTTTCTCTTATTACGATTCGCAACCTGAAATGCGATTGCATTTGCATTATGTAAGAAAGGGCGACAATTCAATTGCAAACAAATTTGTTTACAATTTTAGTTATGCGCCAAGCGTGGTGAATGAATTAGTTAGTAGAGACGTTCAGCTCGCTGTTTTTCCTAATCCAACAAATGGAATGATCACACTAAAAGGACTGGAAGTTAATTCAGTAAAGAATGTTACAATTTACAATTCGGCTATGCAGAAGTGTTTGGAAATAGAGATGCAAAGTGAGAATCTGTCATTGGATGCATTGCAAAGTGGCTTGTATTTCATTGAGGTGAAAACCAAAAGCGGAATAAGCCTAAACAAAGTGATCAAAAACTAAATTCAAATAGAAACGAGTATTGTTATGAAAAGTATTATTTTCCCTTTTTTTATCTTATCATTCGCAATCAGCGTTGCACAGAATGCACCTGTTGTAAAGAATGGCATGATCTTGACCATGAGGCATAAAGACTTTGGTCTATCCCACGTTCCTGAAATAACAGAAAAGACGAAATCAGCAGAAAGGGAGAAATTAGTTGATGAATTCAACGAAAAGGCTCTGTCATGCCAAATGAAATCGTTCAGTAAGGACCCTGTAACCATCGAAATAGCAAATGAAAAAAGTTCTGATAAAGGCACGTCGTTCATGACCTATTATCGTCAGCCTGTTGTTGGCGGAAGTGGTTGTCGAAGCGTGAACAAATTTGATGGGGCTCTTTTTTTCACCAAAGACACCACTTACTGGGCCGTGCACACTGAACCAATGATGATTCAAGGCCTAACAAAGGATTATAAAGTAGATACCACCGCAATTATCACATTTCCGGTGTTGCGTTATCCCTCCAAGATCAAGATCGGCGATGCACTTCCTATCTCAATGATGCATTATATGGCAACCCCTCAAAAGTCGTTCAGACAAGTGATGACTTCCGTGGTAGTTGGTTCTAAGTCCTCTACATCTATTGAGAATGTAGAAGTTCAAAAATTTGGTATAGGCAGTGGTAATTATGGCTTCGAACAGCGCTTAGGATTGGTTACCCGTTACGAGAATGTATACCAGCATGTGCCGGTGGAACTGGAAACAACTGTTGAAATGGGGCTGAGCCGAATATTTAATGTGGGTGCAGCTGTTACAGCAACTGAAAGTATCACTATCAGTGGTAAAACTTATCAGGCGTATGTTATTCGCAGTGAGGAATGGAATGGGGATTTGAAAGTGAACATGAATGTAAAAGCCTATGCCGACGAAAGTGTAAAGGTAAGTAAAAAGGTAGCTTCAAAAGCGGAAGACTTAGCGACACGTCGTAATTTAAAGGCAGCCAAAAAGGTTGAAAAAGCAATGAACAAAGGTGCAGACAACAAGAATGAAGAAGGATATACCGTTATGTACGAGGATCGCTGGTATGTTCCTGAATTGGGTCTGGAAGTAAAAAAGATCCGATACAACAAGTATGGTATCATTGAGTATATCCTTGAACCCATTTCTATAACTTTTAAATAGTATAAGTCATGAAAATAATGAAACAATTTATTATTGCAATTCTACTTTTGTCAGGATTCGCAAAAGCCCAAGATCCTCAAAGAAAATTAATGGAGTCCATTTGTTCTGGTAATGTTGAGGCTGTGGAATATTGGATCAGCCAAGGTGCTGATGTGAATAAGAAGTATGATGGCGCATACTCAATTAATGGAATTGAAACCAAAACCACTAAACTAAATGAGTTGCCGGTGCATGCAGCTTTAGCTGCTTTGAATGCTGATATGGTCATCTTTTTGTTGGATAAAGGCGCTGATCCGGACAAGGAGAATGGATTCGGATCTTCTCTTATCCAAGTCTTGGCAACAAAGAGCCATCATTTTGTTGTGGCTAATAATTTGTGTGAAGGCCAGGAATCTAATCGCGATATTAAAATGGCAAAGAAAATGATAGAAAAGAAGGCAGAACTAAATGGAAAAGCATTCGGAAAACGAACTTTGCAAATTGCCCGCGAATATGATAAATACAGGCCATCTGATGCACAAGGAGCATTCTTTAGCTTCCTTAAATCGAATGGAGCAAAAGAATAGATCATTCATTTTTTAAAAGGCCCTGATACTTCAGGGCCTTTTTAATTGATGATCAACT
>DAORJH010000067.1:0-8703 GCA_035438925.1 Bacteroidia bacterium
CAATTTACCGGATTTCAGTAATTCCATTATCAAAACATTCTCCCTAGACACCAACGAAATGTATGTAGCTTATCATTCCGGAGACCTGATCAGATCTGCCCTATGCGGAACCAGCAAAGTAACCTTGAAAAGATCCGGTCCGTACCCTGGCAAAGATGCTTTCTTCATCAATAAAAACACCGGCTTTATCATAGGAGAAATGAGCCTGCAAAGAACGATCAACGGTGGGGCATCGTGGAATTTTTTCCCTTATAAGGATGGTGATAAACTGATGGGATTACCCGCGTTAGCTTCCGGAAATAATTTTCATCCCGACACGATACAAGCCTGCAGCGCATCAGGTAGAATCATCTATCTGGAAGCGAAATTACACGGCATCGCATTCGCGAATGAAAAGAATGGTTTTGTAGTTGGGGAAACGATCGAAGCCTGGGGTCGCTCCGGCAAACCTGTTTTCTTAAGAACAAAAGACGGAGGGAATCATTGGGAAAAACTGAATTTTAAATATACGGACAAGGCACTGCATGCGATCTCTTTCGTCAACCAAAAAGTTGGTTTCATTTCAGGATACGATGGATTATTGATGAAAACAGTTGACGGAGGTACGACATGGGACACGCTATCCGTTCAGAAAAAACCTCCCTTTCCCTTTAACAGGATCACTTTTTTGAATGAAACAGTTGGATATGTTAGTGCCACAGCGGGGCATGGACCATCCGGAAGTGAAGGCATTTCCTTTGTAATTTACACCAAGGATCAGGGTAAGACATGGCAATCACTCGACCCCAAATCAAATGAATGGCAATCGGTATTCAATGAATTTAAAAACGAAATACTAAAGGAACTTGGATCATCATCCACCAACTGGGAAACACTTTTTTCTGAAAACAATAGAAGATTGAATTCCGGTATTCCGAACTTCAAAGAAAATAACATTGAAAAACAAATTGCCTTGCAGCAAAGAACAAATGGGTGGAGATCCCTCTATTTCGAAAACGAGAAAACGATCTGGGCAATTGACGATTGGTTCGGCAATTTATACAGAAGTACTGATCGTGGGTCCACCTGGACAAAAATAAACACATCAAATTATATTACAGATGCTGACCTCAATTCAGTGTACTTTTTTAATGCAAGGGAGGGATTGATCACAGGAAACAAAAGTACCTTGCTTCGAACAGAGAATGGTGGCAACAGCTGGAAAAAAATTGCAGTGAATATTAAAGAAGAAGATATTAATAATCTCTTTTTTGTGAATGAACAGACGGGTTTTGCCATGTCAAAAAAAAATCTTTATAAAACAATAAATGGCGGAAAAAGCTGGACGACCTTGCCATTTAATTTACCTGTGAAAATTCCCTATGATACACTCAATTTCATTCGAACAAATATTGAAGTTTCAGATATCTATTTTGAAAATGAGAAGAAAGGGTTTGCCTATTTAACTTATTCGGAGTCCTCGAAATTCGATTGTCCACCGGGCCGTAACGGAGACAGGCCTTGCGATCCTGTTGGTCCGACAGAAAGGCATTTAGCCGCAATTACTGTTGACGGAGGGGGATCCTGGCACTTATTTAATCCAAAAAGTGATGGAAATGACAACAGTGAGTATAGCACCCCGGATGGAATCACCTACAGATACAGCCTTCGATTTACGAAGTCCAACAACAAGGGTACAGTTTGGACCGATCAATGGGATCCCGAGATCAAAAAGGCCGAAATCAAATTTCTGAAATATGCAGATCATTACTGGGGGTATTCAATCCAACATATACCAACTGAAAACTTCAATTGTCAGTTCATTCTGGATAGCACAACCCGCTACATTGTTGGCAAACAAGGAAGGATCTTAAAACTCGAAAATAAAAAGTAAATATTAGGCGCTTGACAAGAATTTCTGTTCTAGTACGATAAAATATTTAATAGCGAGCCGTGGCCACACTACTCATCTTTTTTAACATTTATCAATTCGCAAACATAAAAAGATGAGTCGACCTAAAAACTTCAAAAACCGGGGACATATTCTTGCAAAAAAAGCATATTATCTCATTTAAGGTGTTGGTCATGCTATATAAAAATGCTTTCTTTGAGTCAGCCGAATTACAATGAAAAAACCCGTAAACACCACTCTTCAACAGTTTGCACAAGAATCAACCAACTATACTTGTGGTAATACATTTTATTCGATCCTAAAAGAGGAATCACTTTAATTAAATGGAAAGAAAAGAATTCATAAAACAATGCGGTAAGTTATGCCTGGGAGGTATTTTTGCCGGTGCTTTACTTGAATCCTGTACCGGAAACTATTACGCAACAAGTTCAGTAAGCAATGATACGATCAGCATTGCAAAAAAAGAATTCATAGAAATAAAAAATGATATTTCGAAACAAAGAAAATATGTGCTGGTAAGAACAGAGAGTCTGAATTTTCCGATCTGCATTTACAAACTGAATGAGAACACCTACTCTGCCCTATTGATGGAGTGTTCACACAAAAGCTGCGAATTAACGCCACATGGGGATTATCTTATCTGTCCTTGTCACGGAAGTGAATTCAACAATTACGGAAAAGTTCAAAATCCACCTGCCGAGACCGATCTGAGAAATTTTAAAATAACACATGATAATGAGAATATTTTTATACACCTTTCCTAAGCTGATTGTTGGCTTGATCCTATTCTGCTCAATGAACTTATTTGCTCAGAACGACAGTTTGATAAAACGCGTACCACGAGATACGCTAAAACAAAAGCTGAACATGGATGCGATCTATAATCGTCCTTTTCTAACAGTTGGAAAACTTCCCGTTGCTCTGGGAGGTTATTTGGAGGCGAATACACAATACTCAGGAACAGAAGGCGTAACCGAGGGATTCTCCTTCCAAATGCGCAGGATGACTTTGTTCGTTTCAAGTACAATCGCAAAAAAGATAAAGTTCTTATCAGAACTAGAATTTGAAGAAGGAACAAAAGAGATCAATTTAGAATATTGTGCTATGGATCTGGAAATGCATCCCTTGTTAAATTTAAGAGGAGGAATCATTATGAATCCTATTGGAGGATTCAATCAGAATCATGACGGACCACGATGGGATTTCATTGACAGGCCGGTCAGCGCATCCAGAATAATCCCCTCTACCTTAAGCAATGTAGGAATGGGTCTTTACGGAAAATACTTCAGTCATAACTGGATCGTAGGTTATGAAGCATACTTGACAAATGGGTTTGATGATAAAGTAATTGATAACGAAGAAGGCCGCACCTCACTGCATGCCGGAAAAGAGAACAGGGATAAATTTGAAGAAAGTAATAGCGGACTTCCACTGTACACGGGAAAATTGGCACTGCGTAACCGAAAGATCGGCGAATTGGGTGTGAGTTATATGTCGGGCGTATACAATAAATGGATGGAAGACGGAGTTGCGATAGACAACAAACGCTCTGCTTCTGTATTAGCAGTTGATTTCAATACTTCACTTTTCAAAAACAAAGTTAATATAGTAGGAGAATATGCAAATGTATTAGTAGATGTTCCAACTTCCTACACGCAACAATACGGAACGAAACAATGGGGAGCTTATACCGACCTGATCGTTACTGTTCTTCAAAGAAAAATGCTGGGATGGGAAAGAGCGAAATTGAATATTGGCGTGCGTGGTGAATTAGTAGATTACAATGTAGGAACATTCAAAGAAAGCAAAACGAATATTGGCGATGACATTTGGGCAATCGTTCCCAGCTTAGCTTTCCGTCCGACAGGAACAACCGTGATCCGATTTAATTATCGTTTTGAAGGATCCCACGACCTGTTAAACAATCCACTTATCAGAACCAACACGATCCAATTCGGTTTCAGCAGTTATTTTTAATTAGAAGACAAGTCGTGTATAAAAAAGAACTTCAATAGAACAGATAAATAACATGCAAGAGTATAAAATATGCCAAAGCTGCGGGTTCCCTCTTAAAAAGGACAAAAAAGGCGGAGGAAGCGAAAAGGACGGAACGATCAGTAAGAAATATTGCTCCATGTGTTATGAGAACGGAAAGTTCCTTTCTCCACCGGAGATCGATACAGCAGAAAAGATGCAGAAATTCTGCATTCAGGAAATGAAAAAAAGTGGGATGAACGGAATCTTCGCCTGGCTCGCAACACGTCCTATTCCCCGTTTGGAAAGATGGAAGAATACTAAATAACAGATTCCCTTAAAAATACAGCTTACAGACCAGAGCCACTGGATCCAATTTCATCATTCACTTCGGGCATCAGACACAATACCGGGATCATGGATGTATTGATCAGTTCATGAATATAATTGGATAACAATTTTGTGCTGAACTCAGCATCCTGATCGGTCATTGAAACAATGAGGTCAGCTTTTACTTTCAATGCATGTTCCAGAGTTGCTTCAACTCTTTCTCGACTTTCCACTATTGTTTTTTCATAAGGGATATTCGACTTCTCGCAATACTTTGCTACCTGCTCAACGTAGATCTGGAGCTTCCCTTTTTCTAACTTATCGCTGTACAATCCTAATATATGTATCGTTCCCCCGTTCAATTTTGCGATATTTATCGCCAGTGAAACTTTCTGTCTTGAATGTTCGGACAGATCGATCGGCAAGAGGATGCTGGCATACCCCTTTCGTGCAGGTTTTGAACGCACTGTAAGAATGGGTAATTCGCATTTGGTAAGTGTTCTATAGGTATTACTTCCCATGATAAAATCATTCTTGGAATCTCCACCCTGAGTACCCATTACCAACAGATCTGCATTTTCCTTCTTACTCATTTTAATGATCTCATCACTTATCTTTCCGGCAGAAAAGATAGGTTTCACTTTCACGCCGTATTTCTTCGCCATTGCAACAGCTTCAGTTGTGAGATGCTTTTGCATGAATTCGTTAATAACTTGCATGTTCTTGATCTTAAGAGCCGGCATGATGAAATTCACAAGGTCATTTTTTTTCTGAACGTTGAGCAAAATGATCTCTCCTTTTGTAATACCTGCGATCTGCGCAGCATGTTTAAAGGCGTTCTCTGCCGTAGGCGAGAAATCATAAGGTACAAGGATCTTTTTTGCTTTCAGTGTTATCATAGTTGAATAATTTTATATTGCAAATTTCAAGATAGAACAGGTATTCTGCGATGATAATTGTCATTTTTTATTAAAAAGATGGTAAAAAAACAAAGGTTACTTACAGGAACGAGAGTGAGTATTTAGAAGAGAAATTAGATTAAAAATCTATCGTACAATCTTTTTTATATCTTCGACTGTAAATTCAACACACATTCATTCTATAATTCATCAGAAAAGTGAAGAATAAAAAAATAACAACAAGCATCAATACCTATCTGCTACATGGTTGTGGTCGCTGCAAGCTGGCCGGAACCCCGGATTGTAAAGTAGTGAAGTGGCAAGCTGAATTAATGGAATTACGAGAAATTGCACTTGCCAGCAAATTAACAGAGGAAGTGAAATGGGGCGTGCCTTGTTATACATATAACGGCGCGAATGTGTTTTTGATACATGCCTTCAAAGATTATTGTGCCATCTTATTCATGAAGGGAGCCTTATTGAAGGACCCAAAGAAAATTCTGATCCAGCAAACCGAAAATGTACAAGGAGGAAGACAGATCCGTTTTACGAATGTAAAAGAGATCGTTCGGCTCAAGAAAGTACTGAGTTCTTATATACAGGAAGCTATTGAACTGGAAAAAAGAGGCGAAAAAGTTGTCATGAAGCAAACGTCGGAATTTAAAGTCCCCGATGAATTCACCGAAATAACAAAGAAGGATCCTGCCTTTAAAAAAGCATTTGATGCACTCACGCCGGGCAGACAAAGAGGATATCTGTTGTTCTTCTCACAGGCGAAACAATCCAAAACCCGTATCGATCGGATCACTAAATACAGAGCCCAGATACTAAAGGGAAAAGGTTTACAGGATAGATAGACCAATTGCCAAAATGACACTGACCCAATAGGCAGATGAAAACAAATAATTCCTTTCCGTCATATTATAAAATTCAGAAAATAATTATTTTTGCACTTTATAAATTGGAGGCCAGCGACCATAATAAAAACGGGGCGACACCGAAAAGCCATATGAGTAGGAAAGTAAAAATATTAAAATGAAATCTATTATCATTCTTGCATCATTTATTGGATTCACGACAACAGTATTTGGGCAAAATATCATTAAAACCTTATCCCAATTTGAAATAAAGCAAAACGGGAAGACCTTGGTTGGACTTAAAAACACGGAAGGTAAAATTATCATACCTGCAAAGTATGCAGGATTGATCATTGAGAAAGATTATGTCTTTGCTGAAGACTATAATGGTGATTATACCTATATTGACAGCACTGCGAAAATTATTTGCAAATATGGTTTATTTAGTGATTTCAGTTCGGGAGTTTCAGTTGTTACTAAGTACGCTAATTTAAAAGATAAAAATGAAAATATTGGTGTACATGGGCTTATGAACAAGTCCGGAAAAATGGTTGTCCCTTTTGGTGTATATTCTTCATATCAGTACAAAGGTTTTCTTAATGGGTATTGTGTTGTTACTGTTGGTAAAACAGGTGAGGTTGGCGTAACTAAATATGGTTTAATTGATTCTTTAGGTACAGTTATTCTTAAACCAATTTTTAGGATGATGCACCCACCAAGTGAAGGTATGGTTGCAATACAAGATGTTGATACAAAACGTTGGGGTTATGCTAATCTAAAAGGAGAAATAGTTATTCCAACAATTTACTTTTGGGTTTCACCTTCTTTTAAAAACGGCATTGCTGATGTCGATACGGAAGGTGTATTTAAAGGGAGAATTAAAATCGACAAAACAGGCAAAAAGCTGCAATAAAAAATTATAAGTTTCCCGTCTGACTATCTTATACACAGTCGGACAGAAAAACAGCCCATCACAGCAAATAAGCTTATGCTGGTGGACGTGGGAATAAAAACATTTGTATCTTTAGACACAGGCAGCTTCGAAAGCCAGCTTATGTCTATTCGAAAACCGAAAGGTCAATCAGAATTTTTGGATCACTTTCTGCCCTATTCTTTTCACTTTAAAATATTATCTTTACCTAGTCGATCTTTCCAAAATACACTTCCTTTTGATTTACAGGAAAAATAAAACCTTCTACCTCACCACAACATGTTGAGAAAGTACTTTCATCAGCAGGAAACTCCTTTTCGTATTTTAACGATCAGTTTACTTATTGGTCTTACACTGCCTGTATTAATACAGGATGGTATGTTCATGGATGCCATGTTGTACACCAGTGTGTCGCACAACCTGAGTCAAGGTATCGGAACTTTTTGGTTTCCGCAATTCAGTTTGAATAATGTGGGTGGACTAAATGCCTTTCACGAACAACCTCCGCTGGTATTCGGAATACAATCTCTCTTTTTCAAAATATTCGGTGACAGCATGTACGTGGAACGCTTTTATACCCTTTGTACTCTACTCATCACTTGTTTACTGCTGATCGCCTTATGGAAAGAAATAAATAAGCATTCAGAAATCTCAAAGAAACAAGGCTGGCTTCCTTTGATCTTGTGGATCAGTATTCCGGTTTGCTTTTGGTCTTACTCCAATAACATGCATGAGAACAGCATGGGAATATTCACGCTGGCTTCCGTTCTTTTCAGCTACCGTTCCTTTCATAAAAAAGGGAATCCCTATGGTCTACTGCTACTTTCGGCACTCTTCATTCTACTCGCAGTATTAAGCAAAGGCATTCCCGGATTCTTTCCTGTATTTGTACCCTTTCTTTATTTCTTAAGTACCAGAAGGATCTCCTTCTCAAAAATGATCCTTTCTTCTTTGATCCTGCTCCTCACATTTGCTTTCCTGTTCGGTATCGTCTTATTGATCCCGGATGCAAAGGAAAGTCTTTCAACTTATTTTTTCAGAAGAGCGCTGCACAGGATCAACGAAGTGCCAACAGTGGATAGTCATTTTTATATTCTCGGTCGTCTCTTTTTAGAATTACTTCCTCAATTCATCATCATTCTGATCATTATCTGGATTGGAAAAATGAAAAGAAATTTTAGTGCAAGTACTGTATCCAATCAAGAGAGTCTGTTCTTTTTTCTAGTTGGCCTCTCTGCCTCTCTTCCATTAATGCTGACGCTGGTGCAAAAAGGATTTTATCTGGTTCCTGCATTACCTTTCTTTGCCCTTTCTTCCGCAATTCTGATCGCCCCAAACATCACTAAGTCCATTCATGAAATTGACACAAACGGGAAGAAATACAAGATCTCCGTCACACTAAGTATTATTTTGCTTCTGGGATCCATAACATTCACATTAAGTAAACTAGGCCAATCAAGCAGGCATCCCGAATTGATCCAGGATGTATACACCATTGGAAAAACACTGAAGAAAGGAGAAGTGATCTCCATCCCTCAGGAAATGTGGAATGAATGGAGCCTTCAATGTTATCTGATCCGATATTACAATATCAGTCTGGATGCCGGAAAAAAACAAGCGTATTATCTTGTCGGCAAATCAATGCGGATGGATTCCATTCCAGGTTACAGCAAAATGGATTTGAAAACACTGGAGTATGATCTTTACGAAAGGAAATAAAAGTGCATTGAATTCAGAACAAGCTTAGTTCATCCCAGAGTTTCTTCACAGGCAGTCCCATCACATTGTAAAAACTTCCCTCAATTTTTTCTATTCCGGTAT
>DAORJH010000068.1:0-8612 GCA_035438925.1 Bacteroidia bacterium
CCCGGTTGTGAACGATGCATCAAGTGCTGAATCGGTGATGTACTGAAGTTCGGTATGATCAAAGACTTTACCGCTTACAGGGACATTGGATTCTCCGGGTACAAATGCTTTTGATTTGAATGCTTCATCATGATACTCTTTTACAAGCTCATGGATCTTAGTTTTAATACTTTCTAATTTTGACATTTAATTATTTTTTTGTTTATAACCATAAAAGACATAAAAGGAATTAAAAGGAATTTCATTAGTGCACTATAATTTTAGTTCTTTTATGGTCTTTTATTCCTTTTATGGTTGATTAATTATCTTCTAATAGTTTATACCATTCGTTTACATAAGTCTTTTGTCCCTCTTTGTATAAATTCACACAATTAAAATTATACATTATTCCTAAAGGTGCCTCAGTCAATTTCATATAAGTTAACAATTGTGCTTCATGTATAGGCAATATGGACTCAACAGCTTTCAACTCCACTACTATACGATTTTCAACAAAAAGGTCGACTCTTAATTCAGTATTAATTTCGATTCCTTTGTAGGATACCGGTATCGTCAACTCAGAAAAAAATTTTATTCCTTTTAAATCCAACTCATGTTTCAGGCACTTATGATACACACTTTCTAACAATCCCGGCCCCAATGCTTTATGAACTTCAATTGCTGCGCCATTGATTTTATAAGTAAGATCCTTAAGTTCAGATTTAGTCAGAAACACTTTAACTAGAATTAATAAGTACAATAATTTTTTATTTGTTCTACTCTGGCGCAATAAACATCAGATCCTTTTTTCATATCAACCTCGTATCCGTCGGTTGTGAATTTAATTGTTTGCTCAAAATTCAATTTAGGTTTCCATTGTAATTGATTTACAGCTTTTGTGATGTCCAACTTCAACAAACCCGCTTCGTGCAACTTTTCTGTTTGTTTGGGAGCAATGATATTTATTGATGGAATATTCTTTTTTACCTGATCTACAACATCTCCCACCGTATAATTTTCGTAAGCAGCTGGACCAAAGTTCCACCCACTCGAATATTTTTTTCCTTCTCGCAGTAATTTCTCGCCTAGTTTCAAGTAACCTGATAACGGCTCCAATACATGCTGCCATGGACGTACAGAATCAGGATTACGAATCTCAGCAGAAGTGTTATTCAATAAACTTCTCATCATATCCGGAAGAATTCTGTTCTCTGCCCAATCTCCCCCACCGATCACATTACCAGCTCTGCCACTAGCTACATGGCAAGTTCCTTCCTTACTAAAAAAAGATTTTATGTAAGAATGAGTTATCAATTCCGAACAACCTTTGGATGCGCTGTAAGGATCATCTCCACCCATTGGATCATTTTCTCTATATCCCCACACCCATTCATTGTTCTGATAACTTTTATCAGTTGTTACATTGATCGCTGCTTTCACACTTGGACAATTTCTGACGGCTTCAAAGAAGTTGACAGTACCCATTAAATTTGTTTCAAAATTATAATGAGGATTCTTATAACTATCAATGACCAAAGGCTGTGCTGCCAAATGAAAAGCAATATCCGGCTTCACTTCATTAAAGAAAGATACCAGCTTATCCTTATCCCTCACATCCGCATCGATATGCTTGATCTTCGAACTGAGACCGGTCTTGACAAAATTATCCATATCAGAAAGCGGAGGCAAGGAGTATCCATAAACTTCCGCTCCCAGTTCTCTTAACCAAATACACATCCAGGATCCTTTGAATCCACTGTCACCGGTCAGTAATACCTTTTTGCCTTTATAAGCATTATTGAAAAGATCTAAACTCATTATTTCCAGATTTTCCAGTCGGCTTTACCACTTTGCCATAATTCTTCTAATTCTATTTTATCACGCAAGGCATCCATGCATTTCCAGAATCCATCGTGTTTGTATGCTGCAAGTTGTCCGTCGTTTGCGATCTCTGCCAATGGTTTCTTTTCCCATTGAATATTATCCATGTCTCCTTCCAGATACTTGAAAATTCCCTGTTCCAGAATAAAGAATCCACCATTGATCCACATACCATCACCCATTGGTTTCTCCTGGAATGAACTCACATTTCCTTTCGCATCCATATTCAGATTTCCAAATCTACCGGGTAATTGAATAGAAGTAAGCGTAGCTAATTTTCCTGATTTCTTATGGAACTCAAGAAGTTCTTTCAAGTTGACATTTGCAACTCCATCTCCGTACGTAAGCATAAAAGCTTCATTGTTCAGATAGGATTTAACGCGCTTGATCCTTCCTGCGGTATTCGTATTCACTCCGGTATCCACCAGGGTCACTTTCCAATCTTCTGATCCTGTGTTGTGCACGGTCATTTTATTCGTGGAAAGATCGAATGTCACATCCGTTTGATGCAGGAAATAGTTGGCAAAATATTCTTTGATCACATATCCTTTGTATCCGCAGCAGACAACGAATTCATTGAATCCATAATGACTGTAGATCTTCATGATATGCCATAAAATAGGCTTCCCTCCTATTTCGATCATTGGTTTAGGACGAATATCGGTCTCTTCCGAGATCCTTGTACCCATTCCACCGGCTAGTATTACAACTTTCATATTTATTCTATAATGACTTTTTTAACTGACTTTGCATTTTCATTTAAGTAAGTGATAAAGTAAATTCCTGCACTCAACTTTATTGTAAGTTCTTCTGAATTCTTATCCGTGCTGTATTCCTTTAATTTCATTCCCATGCTATTGTAAATTTCAAGGATACCACCTTGCTTCATTACTTGTAAACTGATCTCTCCCAAGGAAGGATTCGGATAAACATGAAAAGATGTTTCCTCTGCTATTTGTTCACCTAGAGAATTACAGATCGTTACGTTCTGAGTGATAGTTGTATTACTGCTGCAACCATTCAAAGTTCCTGTAACTGTATAGGTTGTTGTTACAGTTGGATTCGCAACAATGATCGCCCCCATTCCTCCTCCCGGATTCCACACATAGGTGCTTGCTCCACTAGCAGAAAGCAAGGCCCCAGACCCTAAACAAAGTAAGGGGACATTAGTAGTAGCTGTGATGACTGGTGGGGTATTGACCACAACATTTAAGGTAGCTGCTGTACTTTTTCCACATACATTGATCGCTTCTAAACTAAAGAGTCCACCAAAACCGGGCGTTGCACTGATCACATTGGTTGTGCTTGTGCCAGTCCAGTTACCGGGTGTTACCCATGAGTAAGAGGTAGCTCCATTCACCGGCGCAACAGAATAAGTGAATTGCGATCCAGTACATGCAATGATCGAACCACTGATCGGACCGGGATCAGAAGGTAGTACACAGGTCAAACTGGCTACTTCCACCGAATTCAATGTACGGTTGTAGATCATGATATCATCCAGTCTTCCCTGAAAAAACTGATCACTTAAAGAAGTAGATGGATTGATAATGGCACCAAACATTACATTGGTAAGTGTTGTAGTAATTGGTGTTGCACTAGAAAAAACAGCATCCAGTACACCATTCACATAAAATTTCCAGATCGTTCCATTCTTAGTCAAGGCAATATGATACCATTGATTATTCACGTAAGTACTATAAGTGCCTTGCGAGTATTGAGTTAAGTTCCAGGTCTGCACCGATGGAGTTGCGTTCGCGGAAAAATGAACGAAGTTGGACTGAGGTCCTGGAAAATTATATGCCATCTGAAGGCTGTTGTGAGGCAAAGTATTGAAACAACTTTGATACACTTTTGCCGTGTTCGATGTATTCATCCAATAAGAAATACTGTAATTGTTCCAGTTATTATTGAAGAAGGCGGTTGTTGACTGAATAAATGCATTGGTACCATTGAAATCATAAGAAGATGAGACATTTCCAAACCGGTCAGTTGTAAGCGTTGCATTGGTAACACTGGCGTTGTTATTATTACCCGAAGCATCGTTCGCATTTCCACAGAATGGATAATAAGCGACCAGACTTGTTTGTAAAGCAGACGGAAGCAACTGAAGCGTGCAATAATTCTGTGCGAAGATCGAATTCGCAAAAATTAGCAGTAGAATTCCGATTCTTTTCATTTTATGAGTCAAAATTGATTCGTTCTCTTTCAATAACCAGTGGTCGCTTTCGGATATGGGTATGGATTGCTCCAATGTATTCGCCTATGATCCCAATGAAGAAAAGTTGTACGGACGAAAAGAAAAATACGCCTATCACCATTGGGGCCATACCCACATTAAAGTCGTACCAGTAAATAAGTTTGTAAATAAAATAACCAAGTGCAACTAAGAAACTAACGATGGAAGAAAAGAATCCTATAAATGCAGACAAACGAAGAGGCATTTTGGAATGACTGGTAAATCCCAACATGGCAAGATCATACAGCCTGAAAAAATTAGCGTTGGATTTACCAACCATACGTTTGGGTTGTTCATAAGGTATTTCGTAACGCCTGAATCCGAACTCAGATACCAAACCTCTGAAATACGGATAAGGATCATCCAAATCGCGAATAACAGAAATGAATTTTTGATCGTAAAGTCCAAACCCCGTGAAGTTCTGTATCGTTGGCGGTCCGTCTGATACTTTCGAAAGCAACCTATAGAACATTTTTCTCATACCAAAGATGAGGAAGTTCTCCTTGCTTTGTTTTTTAATTCCGATTACTAACCTGAATCCCTCCTCCCATTTCTCCAGAAACTGTGGGATCAAGGAAGGTGGATCTTGAAAATCAGAACTCATGAATATAACTGCATCTCCTTTGCACTGTACCAATCCATGAAAATGTGATTTGATCCAACCAAAATTTGCTTCATTCAGGATCACCTTCACGTGTTTGTACTTGGCTGCCTGTGCGCGCAGCACTTCCTGTGTATTATCTGTGCTGTTGTTATCAATGATCACATGTTCGAAGGTGTATTGTGGCAATTTCTGGAAGACCTCATTGAGTGTCTCTACCATTTTTGCCATATTCCCTTCCTCATTATAACACGGAGTAAGTACTGAAATATGTTTCTTTTTATCCATTGTTCTTCAAGTACAGTAGATCCTTATTCAAAAATGATGAATGAAGTAGAAGGACTATTCGGGTCACGTTGGATCCTGTAATTCTTTGTTCCTAACACTTCCCTGAATGCGATGGTCTCACCCGGAAAATCGTGAAAATTCAATTCATCAAAACCAATGACGGCACCTTTCGTCAAATGTGGAATGATCGCCTTCAAACATTCTTTAGTTGGCTCATAAATATCAAAATCAAAATAAGCAAATGCAATGATGGTTTCCGGATTATCTTTCAGGTACTTATGAATTGTCTTTGTTGCATCTCCTTTTACCAATTCAAACTTCTTCATGTGAGGAATTGGCGCCTCTCCCTGATGAAATTCAAGTATTCCCTCGAGATATTCCTCGTATCCTTTGGTTGTAGAATAAGCTCCTTTTTTGATGATGCTGTGCTTACCATCCTTCGCATCTACACTTGGAAATCCATCCCATGTGTCAAATCCAATGATCTTCCTGTTATAATTGAAAGGTTCATACATTCCCCTGAACGTGTGAAGCAATGCCAGGTTTTGGCCCCAATGCACACCAAATTCCATCACTACCCCATGTAGGTTGACAATTCTCTTATACAGGTCATGCATGAATAGCATTCGGGAGAAATTCTGTCTCCTGATGAAAAGTCCCAGGTTATTCAATAATTGCTCATTCGGAATGGGCGTATTCTGAAGATCTTTCAATAATTTGGCTCTGGCTTCGTGTTCTTTTGAAGTTGACCCACTGATAATAGTTGATTTTCCTGATTTTATTAGATTATTTTTGCTCATAAGCTCGTTTAATTTCTTGTTTTTTCCTGTTTGGCTCACACTTTGTGAATAGCCCTAAAATTAAGTTAAATTACTTGAATTTTAAAAAATATATTTAGCCTTTCTTTCTTCTGTAATCGTTATCTTTATCCTGTTTTCAATTTAATCGTTTTGAACCCCATCATCAAGGAAGATATTCAGTCTATTATCAGCGAATTCAAGCATTGGGATCGCTTTAGAAACAAGACTGTATTGATATCGGGTGCCAATGGCTTTCTGCCGGCCTATCTTGCAGAGGTATTTCTGGCTTTAGATGCTAGTTTTAATACCAAGGTGATAGCCATGGTTCGCAATAAAGAAAAAGCAGAAAAACGATTCAGTCATCTCCTTACCAATAAGAATCTTAATATTCTCGTTCATGACGTGAGTTTACCTGTTTCTTATGATGAAAAGATCGATTTTATCATACACGCTGCTTCTCAGGCTAGTCCAAAGTATTACGGAGTGGATCCTGTTGGTACGCTTAGTGACAATGTACAGGGAACTTTACATCTGATCGAACTGGCAAAGAAGAATCAGGTAGAGTCCTTTCTATTCTTCAGTTCAGGCGAAGTATATGGGGAAGTAAAAGCTGAAGATATTCCTATCAAGGAAGATACTTTTGGTTATTTGAATCCTGCAAAAGTTAGGGCTTGTTACGGCGAAAGTAAACGTATGGGTGAGAATATTTGCGTGAGTTATCATGCACAATTTGGTGTGAATGCTAAGATCGTAAGGCCATTTCATACCTACGGACCCGGCATGTCATTGGATGATGGAAGGGTATTTGCGGATTTTGTTGCCAATATAGTGAAAGGTCAAAACATCATTCTTCATAGCGATGGCAGCGCCATCCGTCCATTCTGTTACCTCAGTGATGCAACACTTGGCTTTTTGACCGTGCTTACTGAAGGAGAAAATGGTGAACCGTATAATATCGGTAATCCAGATCAGGAACACAGTATTCTGAACTTGGCTCATATACTAACTGGACTTTATCCTGAAAATGGACTAAAAGTTGAAATGAAAATTAAACCTGCTTCTGCAAATTATTTAAAAAGCCCTATAGTTCGAAATTCGCCTAACATTGATAAAGTGATGAAACTAGGATGGAAACCGAAAGTTGATGTTGCTACCGGATTCAAGCGAACTATTGAAAGTTTTTTAGTAAACAATAATGCAAAATTGAATTAAAATAAATGATTATTTTAGGCTTATGAAATGTTTGATATTATGCGGAGGAAGAGGTGTGGTAGATCCTGTTACCCGCAACAGAATACCCAAATCGCTTATGAAAGTAGGTAACCGACCTTTGGTCTGGCATATCATGAAACTTTACAGCAGCTATGGGATCAATGATTTTGTCTTATCACTTGGTCAGGGTAGCGAAGAGATTAAGTCTTACTTCATGAACAGCTTCGAACTGTTGCATGATATTGAAGTGAATATTGCAGACAACAACGTAAGTTCCCTCAATAAAATACCGGAAGAGAACTGGACCGTGAAATTGATCGACACAGGAACATCTGCATCAACCGGTGCCCGAATAGCACGCTGTGAACGTTATCTTAAACACGAGACATTCTTTGTGACCTATTCAGACGTTCTTGCCGATGTGAATCTGAATGCATTGCTTGAAGAACACACGAAGAGCAAAAAACTATTCACTGTAACAGGCGTTAATCCTCCTTCTCGATTCGGTACTTTCACTATGAAAAACAACGAATTGGGTTATGATGCAAAAGCAAAACTCGAAATGAACATGTCGCGTATCAACGGTGGATTCATGGTTGCAAGTGATAAGATCTTTGAAAAACTATCGCCTATAAGTGAGTGCAATCTGGAGACAGAAGTTTTCAATACGCTCATTGCCGAAAAGCAAATTCATCTCTTTAAACATGATGGATTCTGGCAAAACGTAGATACAGAAAGGGACATTGAGTACTTACAAAGTCTGTATGATATGAATAAACGTCCATGGTTAGGAATCAATTAAAATTAAAAATATGATCAAAAAAGCAGTAATTGTTGTTGGGCCCGCAGTAGAAGATACTGAATTCGCTTATCCGTTCTACCGTCTACAGGAAGAAGGTTTCACTGTGGATACAGCTTCAAATACAGGTGGTGACATCATCGCTAAGCATGGATTACCTATTAAGGTGAATGCTGATATTAAAAAAATTAAGGCAAGTGATTACGACCTATTGGTAGTACCAGGTGGTTTGGAATCACCTGATCGATTGAGACAAATACCGGAAATGCTGAATTTCATTCAGGAAATGAATAAGGCCGGGAAAGTGATCGCGTCGGTATGTCACGGACCGTGGGTATTGATCTCAGCTGGAATCGTGAAGGGAAAGAACATGACCTGTTATGCAGGATGTAAAGATGATCTGATCAATGCCGGTGCCAATTACAAGGATGTGCCTGTAGTTTCTGATGGAAATATTGTGACTTCACCACATTTTCGCGACAATGCTGCATGGATGAAGGAGACAGTTAAAGTTTACAACGCAATCAATAAATAAAATGATCTATAAGGTTTATCCCTCACTGAATGATTTCGAAAATCTATCGAGATTAAAAGTTGAATCATCTGATTTTGCGAATAATTTCGATTACAGAAATATTGTGGTGAATAAACCATGGGGATATGAGTACCTCTGGTTTCAAAATGAAAAAGTGGCCATCTGGTTTCTGCGCGTGACCAAAGGACAAGCAACTTCTCTGCATTGTCATGCAAAAAAAAGAACATCCCTTATTGTTCTCGACGGTGAAGTGCAATGCACTACGATCGACGATAAAT
>DAORJH010000069.1:0-8585 GCA_035438925.1 Bacteroidia bacterium
AGCGGCTATTGTGGTTGTTCCATTGCCGGTAATTGTTTCTGACAATGTTTCTAAAGATCTTCCTTGTAGTGTCACATTCCAGCTATTTAATCTTAGGCAGGTATTGGTGGCCCAAGTACAATTACATCCTCCGGTAAGTGGACAAGCTCCTGAATTTCTGGATAGATTAAAAGTGAATGCCACTGTTTGATTGGAGCAGGACGGTGTTAAACATTGAATCATACTTTGCGTACCAGAACTATTAAAGGGTATTGTTGGATTCCATATTCCTGGTAATGGGCAGGTGCCCCCAATACATTGCCAATAAAACCCGGCTCCACTAGGCGTTTTACCACCACAGTTTGATAATATGTCTACCAATGACCAACTTCTTCGGCAACTTCCGGCTACTGCGCAACACGCACCTGCTTCAATAACCCAGCCTGAACTAAAATCCCACGGCGTACTGCCTCCGGGATAAGTAAGTGTCATACTTTGACTGCAGAAAAGCGGGAAAATATCTGACCCAATCGTATTCGCCGGAGCAGCTATAGGTCCAACAGCAGTAAACAATGGATCAACTGTCAACGGATAAACTATTCCTGCTTTATTCAAAAAGGCTGAATCAACGTGTAATTCAAGTTTATTACCAATGACCTTGTAATTATTGAAAATTGTACTTCCTTCATTTCCGGAAGCGTCATAAGACATTGCCTTTCGGATCAGGAATTGCGTGATGTTATTCTGATCGATCACATTTATTTCATCTTTGAATAATTGTCCCGTAAAACCTGATTGCTGCACAAGGCTCAGACCAGAGGAAAGTTCCAAATGATCTGTGAAGATCATGGATTTTACATTTAGAAGGGGAGAGTTGATCAGGAAATTACTTTTTATTTGTCCTTCATCCACAATGATCTTCATGTCTATTCCCGGAAATATATTACTTATGTAAGCGCCATTGTTGCCAATTGTATAGTTGGTCCAGTTAGAATTATATTCATTTACAGTCTGGTCATTTTTCAAAACAGTAAGCGTATATCGGTTGTGAGCAATAGAATTTGTACCACAATTTAAGATGGTTTTACTCAGGAGTGTATTGATCTCCGTAGTGCGTGGTTGACGTAAGGCACGAAATTGACCGGGAGCAGTTTGACGCAGTGAAGGATCTATTGCTAGTAACAATCCATCCTTGTAATAATTGATTGGCCTGCCGGACTTTTGAATGTAGAAGAACTGAGGGTCATTTAAATCAATGTAAAATCGTTCATCCGGTTTTCTTTTGCTGATATCTTCCGCAACATTTTTTCCATAAGGAGCATCAAAGGTGAGAAGTCCAAAGTCCGGATGCTGGCGATATTCGGGTTTATTGTATTTATAACCTTCTGCAGAAGCGTATGTTCTTGCCGGCATTAATGTGCTCACGTTATTTCCGGTATAGACAAGCTCTGAGTTTTGACCATTAAGGAAAAAACCAAGGAACAGGTGGAACACTATGAAAAGTCGGATCACTTATAGTGGATTTTTACTATCAAATTTAATAAAAATATGCATTGAATTCTTACACCCATTTGAGAGAATTTAACTAATTTGAGGCAATGTTCGGGGTAAATAACTACTTTTTACAGGCCCATTCGAGTAAGTACAGGCTATTTGAATTGGGTCCTTTAACAAAATTCCAGCTCGGAAAAAAAGGTTTTTGTTTATTCCCTTATCAGAATCCTGTAAAAAAGGGCATTGACCTTTGTTTTTTCCCTTTGTTAAGTCAAATTGAATTTGAAGAAAAAGAGTTCGCACAGAATGATTACCGAATAGAATTAAAGGCCTCGGAAGACAAGCAAGCGTATATTAAGAATGTAAATGAGATAAAACAACACATTCAACTAGGTGACTTGTATGAAATGAATTATTGCACCGAATTTTTTTGCGAAAATGCAGAGATCGATCCTCTTGAAGTTTATCTGAAATTGAATCAATTTACGAATGCCCCTTATTCTTCGTTGGTGAAAATTGGCGATGATTTTATTATTTGTGCAAGTCCGGAATTATTTTTAAAAAGAACTGGAAAAGAACTCATCACCAAACCCATTAAGGGAACTGCTCCAAGGGGGAAGAATATGGAAGAAGATGAGAGATTGAAGGAGGAATTGTATACTAGTATAAAAGAAAGAACGGAGAATGTAATGGCTGTGGATGTAGCAAGGAACGATCTTTCTGTGATTGCTTCTAGAGGAAGTGTGAGCGTGAATAAGCTTTATAATATTGAATCGTATCAAACCGTGCATCAAATGGTGAGTACTGTAAAATGTGAGTTAAAGGAAAATATTTCTTTTCAGGATATCATTCAGGCCACTTTTCCAATGGCCAGTATGACCGGGGCACCGAAGATCAGCGCCATGAATTTGATCGATGAATATGAAGGATTTGAAAGGAAGTATTATTCAGGTGCGATGGGCAGAGTAGAGGAGAATGGAGATTTTGAATTCTGCGTGATCATCCGAAGTATATTTTACAATCAAAGGACAAAACGATTGTCTATTGCGGTGGGTAGTGCCATCACTCATTTAAGTGACCCGGAAAAAGAATACGAGGAATGTTTGTTGAAAGCAAATGCTTTGTTAAGGGCTTTGAATGCTGATGTAGTGTCTTAATTCTTGATCTGATCTCCTCTTAAATCCCTGTATCTTTTACGGGATTCTACCACGTAAATGCTTCCGGGGTATTTGGTCAATACATCCTGGTAAGCGACCTTTGCTTTCTCAGTATCCATCAAATTTCGTTCATACAATTCTGCTAATTTGAATTGTGCATCATCGCCGTATAATTCAGTTGGATAGAATTCCAAGATATTTTTATACATGCTTTCTGCTTCCGTGAATTTACCCAGCGTTTTAAAGATCTGCGCCTTCTTATAAAAAATATCATCTCCCAATGTATGTGAGCTGAAGGCTTTGTTGATACTATCTAATGCGGCGAGAGCTCCTGTGTATTTGTGCTGCAAGGTCATTAATTCTGCTACCGCGAAAATTTGTAAGGGAACGGTATTCGTATCTAAGCCTATTGCATCTGTGATGATCAGACTCAGGTCCAATGCATCATTGGCAATTAACTTGGTAGTGGCTCCCTTCAATACATCGCATTGTGCTTTTGCCCAGGTAAAATCTCCCGCATAAAAACTCAACTTCGCATTTTTGAATTTGGCTTCCTGACCGATCGCCTCATACTTAAAATCTTTTTCTACCTGCGAATAAAGTAGAGAAGCATCCCATATTGCACCGGTGATCACATACACGTCTGCCTGTAGTATCTTGTATTCTGCTTTTGCTGCATTCTCAAGTCCGGGTTGATCGATCAATTCCTGCAATACTTCTATGGCGTCATTTGCTTTGTCAAGGTAATAGGCCTGCAAAGTGGCCAGCGTTTTTATGATAAAGGCACTTAAATGTGTATTCTTGTATTTCTCTTTTGCTTTCAAGAGTTTCGTTTCAAGTGTAAGCAAATTTTCTTTGTTGGGTTGAGCTTTTGCAGTAAGCGATCTGTATTCCACATTCAATACATCAACCATGGCACCATCATAGTACAAACCTCCAGGACCTTTTTCAATGATGTATTCATAACATCTCAAAGCAGGTTCCCAGGCTTCGTTGGCTGTACAGATTCGAGCCAGATCAAAAACCCGGCTACCTTCTTCCTTCAATCTTTTATCCAATGCCTTGGTGTGTACAAAGGCTCCGTCAAAATCTTTTTGTTGTTTCAGTATAAAGACCAGCAATTCGGATAAGATCACTTTTTCCGGATCTTTCTGAATTCTTTTTTGTAATTCCTGTTTTAAGATCGGATTCTTCATGCCGCCTTCTTCATCATCATAACCCAAGGAATTCTGTAAATGACTTTGCACCATCATGATCTCTGTGTCTCTGAATTCCAAAGCATCCAGGTACTCATTGATCATGGCTTTGATATCTCCTTTCTGCTTGTACACTTCAGCTCTTTCATAGAAGTAAGGATAATCTTTTGTTCTCGCCTTATCAAAAGCCTGCAGGGCATAATCATACAAACCATCTTCTGCAAATGCATTCACCAATTGCTGTACATATTGTGGAATTGTGGGTAATTCCTTGATCGATCTTTCGTATGCTTCTTTTTCTTTTTTTGTTTCTCCCTGTATCTTGTATATCCTTCCCAGTAAAACATAAAGCGAAACATTGTTGGAGTTGGTCTTCAATTGTCTTTTTGTGATCTTCTCTGCTCTGTTGTATTCTTTTACTTCTACCAGACTTTTATAATAAAAAGGAAATACGGCATCCGGACTTTTATCGTACAGATCTTCGAAAATGGCATTTGCTTTTTCATATTCCTTCTGATCAAAATATTGCTGTGCCAGCAAAAGATCGTTCCGGTTAATAGTTCGCTGAGCTTCCGCTTTTGAAAAAAGAAAGAAGGTGAAAACAACAATGAAATATTTAAATTGAAAATTCAAATGATCTAATAAAGATAGTTTGATTTTAATGAAAAAGAAGAATTTTAAGGAAATTTAAGCTGAAGATCAGAGCCTAACTTAATTGTAGAAAGAGAGAGAGACCTGTGTTCCATTGTTATGAAATTCGATCTTATCGGCGAGGTTTTTCATTAGGAAAACACCACGTCCGTTTATCTTTTCCAGATTGGCCGGATCGGTAGGGTCGGGAAGATTCTGATAATCAAATCCCGGTCCTTCATCTTCTATTTTAAAGGTGAGTTGTTTTTCATCACTCTCAAAACCGATACTTACTTTTTTAGATGGATTGTTGTTGTTGCCGTGTGAGATGGCATTGTTCACAGCTTCTGTCACAGCAATGAGAATATTTCCGTAGCAGTCCTGATTTACATTGTAGATCTGGCAAACATCATCAATTAATTTTTCTACGAGTCTTAAATTCTGAGGATCTGAACTTATCTTAAGGCTTTCACCCTTTGCCGGCACCATTGTTTACGCTATTGAAATAATTGTTTACTTTTTCTTTGTAAAAAGGGGTCAATCCGGGAGGTACGGTGTTCAGCAACTCCAGTTCCTTTTCTTTCATTCTTTTATACTCTAAAAACTGTGCAGGGTTGCTTAAATTCTCATTTTTTGCTTCATTACTTTTCCTCTGTTCGTCCTGCTCTCTTTCTCTCTCAGCTTTCTCACTTTCAAGTAGTTTCGTTAAAATATCCTGTTGTCGCTTCATAGTTTCGTTAGAAATTTGCCTGTTTACGATGTCTTTTTCGGTCTGTTCCATCATATCCATCATCTCACCCCCCGGATTTCCGCCCTTATTCTTCATTTTCGACATCAGATCTGCTATCTGCCTCCTAATGGCCTCTTGTTGTGCCGCCATTTTAGCCAATTGTTCGCTATTACCCGGCATCATGCCGTTGGGCATTCCGTTTTGTCCCATTTTCCCCTGTCCGGGTTTTTGCCCTGGTTTATCCCCCGGCTTTTCTCCGGGTTTATTCCCCGGTTTTTGGCCTTTGTCCATTGCATCTTTCAACTGTTTTAACTGCTCATTCAATTGTTGTTGTAACTGACGCATGTTCGGGATGCTTGGTTTATTCGAAGGACTCTTACCACTTCCACTTCCGGGTTTTTTGCACTTTCCTTTTCCGGGCATTCCGGGTTTTGGTTGACTTTTCATTTGCTCTTTCATCTGATCGAGGGCCTCATTCAATAAAAGTGCAAGATTGTTCACAGAGGTCATGGTCGACTGCATTCTCATACCTGCTTCACTTGTATTTCTATCGGCCAATGATCTCACCGTTTTATCCATGTTCATGTTTATGGCGCTGATCTCACGGTTGACAATACTAGAGATCTGTGGCGCACGTTTGCTTAGGGCGAGTAAACTGTCTTCTATGATCTTGCTGTCGTCCTTTAATTTGTTTTGCGTTTGCGGGATCTTTACATAAAGCGGATTATCAATTCTTGTCTTCGGTAATTCTTTTACTAATTCTTCTTGTGCAAAGGAAAGGTTCAATAAATTCTCAAGGATCTGTCTGAGCGCTTCTGCATTTTCTTCCTGTTGTTCCTGTTCTTGTTGTTCCATTGCTTCCTGCATTCCCTGTTGCATTTCATCCATTTTCTCTGCCGCTTTTTTCTGTGATTTGGAAGCGTTCTCTTTTTGATTTTTACTTAAGGATTCAGAACTCTTTTCCATCTCCTTGCTGATCTCATTCTTCTTCTCTTCATTCTTTGGAAGCGCCATCGGTTGCTCCAGCTCACCGTTCTTTTTCTCGATGTCCTTCATCTCTTCTTTCAACTCATCAAATTTTTTGTTGAGCTCTTCCTGCTTTTTTTCCAGTTCTTTGGATTTCTCTTCGCTCTTGTTCTCTTTTTTATCCTGCGATTTTTGCTCCGTTTCTTTTGCCAGTTCGTTCTGCTTGTTCTTTAGTTCATCCAATTTCTCAATGGCATTCTGCATTTTTTGTTCCAGCTCCAATTGTTTGAAAGCTTCCAGGTTTCTGTCCAGTTCCTTCTCAATGTCCTTATTCGAAAGTTTCATTTCTTCCAGTTTCTGCTGGATCTCATTTCTATCCATTCGCTCCATCATTTTGTTCAACTCATCAAAGAGTTTTTTCATTTCAGGAGTCATTACATTCTCAAATAGTTGTTCGAGCTGTTTTTGTTTTTCAATGATGTTCTCATCGGTCTGTGAGAATTGATTTTGTTGCTGGTTGTTCTGAAGATTCTCCTGTTTGATCTCGTCTACCTTATTCTTCAATTCATTCTGTTTTTTGATCAGGTCTTCTATCTTCTTTTTTTCTTCGTAACCCAATTGTTTTTTATCATTGATCTTTTTGGCCATTTCGGCCACATCTTTCTGCAACTGTTTTGCTTTTTTGATGCTCTCTTCCAGATCTTCTTTTATTTCCGAATTGTTTTTGGATGTATTTTCATTGATCTCATCTTTGGTCGGAGCCTTATACACCATTAATTGTGTCTTGCTTGACTTCGCTCCATTCACGCCATCGTTATCAAAGACTTCAAAATAGTATTCGATCTTGTCACCGGGACCTAATTTATACTGACTCGCATTCAGGAAATAAAAATAAGGCTGAGAGATCTGTTTCATGTCAACATGAATGGGAACAGAGCCATTGCTTTCAGTTGATTTACCAAGGGAGTCGGTACTGAAAACTTTGTAATGAAAATTCAGTCGCGTGAAACCGTAATCATCTTTGATCTGTCCGCTGAAATACACATTACGTGCATCCATGGAATCTTTTTTCTCACTCACATCAATATTGGGGAATTGATCGGGTATCACAGAAATTCCGTAATTCACTGAATCGGCAAAGTTCTTCACGATCTCGTTCACGGCTTTGATGCTGTAATTGCCGCTCTGCATAAAACGACGCGAGTAAGTGAATTGATCTTCTGCACTGCGCGGTGTACCTACCAGACTATCATTGAAGCGTAAGAATAAATGATCGGTATTTTTGGTGTTGAAGGTCCATACCACTTTTGTTCCCTGAGGGATCTGAAGATCGCCGCTGTTATTGAGACGTTCATTTGTTTTTCCCAGGTAAGAAGGATAGATCAGTTGTAGATTGAACTGCAACAAAGTTGGTTTGGCCAGCACCTTGAGTTCATATTCTTTGGAATCAAAACCGGATGCACTTAGATGAAAAGGTGTATTGTTCTGAGGATTGCGAAAAGTATAGGAAAAGTTGATGTTATTTTCTTTCTCCAGTTTGTATTCAATGCCATTGATGTTGATGAAGAGTTCAGAAGGCAATTGCATTCCGTTCACTTCCACTTGTAATTTATAATCCTGTGTTTGCAGAGCTTGAAGGTCATTGTTCAGAATTTTGAATTGAAAAGGCATTTCCTTTTCATAATAGGTAGAATAGTTCACCAGGCGTGTTGTACTTTTTGTGATGATCTGTGGCCAGATGATGAAGATGGAAATGCTGACGAAAAGTAAGGGAAGAAGGTATTTGAGGTATTTTTTATTTTCACTGAGATCGATGGCGGTGGTGAAAGGAACAGGTTTGAGTTCGTTGATCTTTTGATTGATACCGGCCATGAGCAGATCGTCGGAACCCGTGAGTGATTGTTTATTCTGAAGTTGCAGTACATTCAATAATTTATCCTGCACATTTCCGAAATGCGAACCAATGATGGAGGCGGCCTGATCGTAGGTAATAACAGAGCCGATCTTGTTTAGTTTGAGTAGAGGAATGGCAATGAATTTTATCAGGACAAAAAGAGCAGAAGCAAGAAAGGAGAAGAAGAGGAGGGCACGAACAGAAGAATTAAATTCTCCAAAATACTCGATCAGCACAACGCTCAGAAAAGCCGAGATCAGGATGCCGCCGGAATAGATGATCCCTTTCAGCAATTGATTCTTGTAATACTTACGTACAAACTCATCGAGTTTTTCTATCAGTATGTTCTCAGTTCCGTTCATTTCTTTTGAGATGCCTGTTCACCTGCTTTTCCATAATACAAGGATGGAATAGAGGCTACATACAAATATAACAAAAAGAGGGGTCTTTTATTGGGGGATGAAGGAGGGGAATTTTGTTAAAGACAGTGAAAAATAGGGCTACTTAACCACAAAGCTCGCCACAGCGAAACAAAGTTT
>DAORJH010000070.1:0-8514 GCA_035438925.1 Bacteroidia bacterium
ACAAGATCGAAATGCATCTTGATCTGATCGTTGGTTTGCCATTTGATACAATAACTGAGATAAAATACAGCTTCGAAGAAGTGTTCCGACTTTTCGCGCCGGAACTTCAATTGGGTTTTTTAAAGTTCTTAAAAGGAACTCCCATGCGAGATAAGGCCATCCATGAATATGAATTCGATCCAATGCCTCCTTATACTTTGATAAAAAGTAAATACCTTTCTGAATCCGAGCTGCAAAGTATCGTCTGCCTTGAACATGCTCTCGAGATCTATTGGAACAGAAAACGCGCTATTCATTTGTTGAGGTATGTCGCTTTAAAATACAGTTCGTTTGATTTCTTGATGGGACTCGGAATTTATTTCGGAACCAGAAGACCCTATCATGACTATACACTAAACGATATTTATCAAATAGCCGCAGAATACATTCGCACGGAATGTGCAGATGATCCGGTACTCTTGCAATTGCTGACTTTGGACCATGTTTTGCAATTCAAATCAAAACCAGGCACAACATTTTTAGCCGAAGATGAATCAAGATGGAGGGATCGAATGATTGAAGCTTTTCATTCAACAAAGGGAAAATTCCGACATATGGCACTCCCCCTGAATATTTCTTTGAAACAATTGGAGGAGAACAATCTGGTAGAAGAAACAAAGCACATGCTGCTGGTAAGTTTCAATGGAATCGACAGACCTACTTATTTTTCCTTATCTCAAGAAAATTTAATGGAAGTAAACACCTGAGAAGGATCTTTCAAATATTCATTTCTTTCTTGTTGGTAAGTCAATTCTCTTTTGCTCAATTGAAGGATATAAAGATTCTTATACCAAAGGAGAATCTTTTTTCCATGACAGATAACACGGCTTTTACACCGGATGGTAAGTATTTCTTTACGCTTGGAAATTCTCTTTCTGTTTTTAATACAGAAACTGCAGAAATGGTCGATGAGTTTGAATTGGGTATGAGCGCAAAGTGTCTGCAGGTAAGTTCAAATGGAACGCAAGTGTTAGCTCTTGTGAATACGGATCTGTATTTGTTTTCATTCCAGTCATTACAATTAAAACTTATTTCAAAGACCAATACGACGACTTTCATTGCCGGTGAACCCAATAGTCAGTATTACGGAATGCTACCCGTGAATTCAGCTTTTTTTACTCATGATCCCAGTGTGATCTATGTCGGAATAGGATCCTTTACTTTGTTGTATGATTTGAAAGCGAATAAAGTAGTATCAAGACATACATTTCCTCCGACTGATTATGTCTTGCATGCCCAATACAATTCGATCAGGAATGAAGCGATACTTGCTAAGACTTCCGGAACCATTAACACCATCCTTCGTCAATCCCTGAATGATCTTTCAAAGATCACGGTTTTTGCTGAACAGCGAAATACTTCTTATCGTATAAAAGTGAAAGATTCAGTGCTCTTTTCGTTTAATACCGATGCTGTATTTTCTTATGATCTTATCACCGGTAAGATCTTGCATGAAGTTGCAGCACCAAAATTCAAATATGAGAAATCAGATCAAAACCAGTGGACCAATGCATTGAATAAAAGAGTTGCCGTGAGTAAATACGATGTGATCAATTTTGAGCCGGATGAATTCATTTATGATATTTCGTTGTTAAAAGGAGGTAGAGTTGCTGTATTCTCCACCGTGAAAGGTTTAAAATTCATTGATATCAGATCCGGTAAATTAATTCGTAAAATGAATTTAATGGCTCTGAATACTTGCGTATCAAATTCGGGAGATAGATTGGTTACAATGGGGCATTCAAATTTTAAAGGCGTAAGGGTATACGAACCCAATGAAATGAAATTGATCTCAGAACGGAAGGCAATGGGTAATGCTTTTACGTTTGTAAATATTAGTCCGGAAAATAAGTGGCTATACACTGGTTCAAGCGGACATATCTGGGACCTCTCTAATTATTCCAAGTACTGTGAGATCAAAGACCCTTCTGAAAGTGATTCTTCCTATGTGCAAAATGCTTTTTTTCTGAGTGATTCAGAGATCGTGGTGAACTCTGGTCATGCAGCACGCACGGTCAATCTTAGTTTATACAATATCAAAAGAAAAAAATACACAGCAATCCTTAAAAAAGGGATAACGGCATGGTCTTCCGGATTTATGAACGGAGAGTTTTATTACTCTGATCTCAAATCTCTGCATATTGTTGATCTAAAAACAATGAAAGAAGAGAAGTACGATGGCATGTTTTCACTTGCGGCGTCGCAAATGTATCACGTGATCGATTTTAATTCCGAGCAGGTCTTTATTCCTGATGCAGGCAAGTTCAAAATAGTGAATAGAAAAACAGGAAAAACGGATTACGAAAGTGAAACCTGGATGGTGAGCTCAAGAGTTAGTTTGAGTAAGGACGGTAAAAGTGTTTTTACTTTAGGTCAGATCAAGAAGAAACACAATTTTAGCGGAACCGAGATGGAGATCCCGACACAGGCATTGGTCAGGATCGATTTGAATAGGAAGGCGGTTATCAATGATTATGCGCAAACGTATATCATGTATGATTTTAAGATCAGGGAAGAAGAGAAAATCCTGGGTGTTTGGTATGTAAAATATGAGTTGGGGAAGTCGAATGATTCCTTAAAAGAGCATGTTTATACGGAATATGAAATTGAAAGTGGAAAGGAATTATTCACAACAGTACTTGCAAGAACACCGGATCATATTCCCATGAACTGCGCAAGTGAAAAAGGAAAGTATTTTTCCTTGTATGATCTGTATGGAAATTATTTTAAGATCTTCAATGCGAAAGGAGAGGAATTGATCGACCTAAAGGACATGAAATTATCGAATGCAAAGTGTTTTTTCATTGAGGAGAGGGATCTTTTGATTGTTACCGGAGCTCTCAATCCTTTGGCCACTTTTGTTGATCTCAAAAATAAAAAAGTGATCGGACAAATGGCCAATGCATCAGCCGATGATTATTTTATGTTGAGCTCCGACCTGAAGTATTGCGGTTCGAAAGAATTCGTGAAGAATATCCGATTCAAATTGAAATCAGAAATTTTTAGTTTTGATCAGTTTGATGCCTATTTGAATCAACCCCATCAGGTATTGCGATCATTTGGATGTACAGACAGTCTTTTGATCAAGGCATATGAAACTGCATATCTAAAGAGAATGAAAGTTTTGGGCTTGAATGCGAATACGGAATTGAATTTTTCTGAGGTACCAAAGATCGATAAGGTGGTCATGAAAGAAGAAGCAAACGGAAAAGTGAACTTTTTGTTTTCAGCAAATAAAGGGAAGGAAGTCTTAAGTGAATTCATTGTCACAAACAACGGAACCTTGATCCATTCAGAGATCCCGAAAGGAAATGAACAGAACAGAATGGAAAAAAGTCTGTCCTTCGAAACAAGTTCAGGAATGAATCAATTCGAGTTCATCGTTAAAGACAGATCAGGCAAAGAAAGTCCAAGAATAACGCGATTCTTCAATAATACAAGTGAGAAGAAGCCGGATCTTTATTTATTAGTCATAGCCAGCGAGAAATTCAAGAATAAAGATTTCAATTTGAATTATGCCGTGAAAGATGCAGGTGATGTGGCTAACACGATGGTGAATTCAAAAGCCTTCAATAAGATTTACACGCGTAAGATGATCAATCTTGATTTTCAAACTGATTCAGTTAAGAAGATGAAAAAATTCTTTGAGAAGGCCGGAGTGAATGATTTGGTGATGATCTTTTATGCAGGACACGGATTTCTGGATACAGATCTGAGTTATTATTTCCCTACCTATTACACGGATTTTTCGGACCCGAAGATCAACTCTGTCGCTTATACAGAATTTGAGAAATTATTTTCAGGCATGAACTCTATCAGGAAACTGATGTTCATTGATGCTTGTTTCAGTGGTGAAGTTGATACCGAGGTGATTCCGGGAAATGAGGAAAAGGGAAAAGCGAAAAAGGACAGTAGCCGAAAGGCAGGTTCTGTTTTATTTACGCAAAGTACGGCTCTTGAAATGTCGAAAGCTGTCTTCACCGATCTGCGTCAGCATTCCGGTGTAACAGTCATCTCTTCTGCAGGAGGGACAGAGGCCGCCTGGGAAGCGGAGGCATGGAAGAATGGATTGTTTACGTATTGTATGTTGAGTGGAATGAAAGACTTGAAAGCTGATCTGAACAAGAACGGTAAAGTAACTCTCAACGAACTTCAAAAGTTTGTCTCGGAAGAGGTGAATCGATTATCGGATGGTGAACAAACACCAACTTATAGAGTAGAGAATACCATCTTGGATTATGAACTTTGGTAAAAAGGGATCAGCTCCCTTTTTACCTGTCCAAATCTCCGTAATCCGGTTTTATTCTTCTGATCTTTAAGATCAATGAACAAATCAAAACAAAGAAGGGAATGTACATCGTTATTCTTGGTAATTGCAAGATCTCAAGTATCACTTCCGCTTTGCGTTTCAATCTTTCTGCGATCAAATACATGGCGGGTACCAGCAACAAAGTAAGTAATGTTGCAAATCCCAAACCAAAGATCATGGTCCAACTTAAAGGCCCCCAGAAAACAACATTATCTCCACCGAAATAAATATTGGGTTTACCATGTGCCAATAGTTCTTCAAAATCCATGTTAAGTCCAACTGCCAACGGGATCAAACCTAATATAGCGGCCGTAGCTGTTAGAACAACCGGTGTCATACGTGTTCGACCTGCTTCAACAGTTGCTTCCCAAAGTCGCTCTCCTTTATGCCTTGCTTCTTCGGCGAATTCCACAAGTAATATTCCATTTCTGACGACAATACCAGCCAATGCAACGACTCCAATTCCTGTCATCACAATACTCATGTCCATTTTAAAGATCGCAGTTCCCAATAGTACACCGATCACACTCAATACGATTTCAGAAAGAATGATAATAGGTTTTCCTATCGAGTTGAATTGAATCACCAATACAAGCAGAATGATTCCAATAGAAATCTGCATGGCTTTTCCTAAAAAGGCACCGGTCTCCGCTTGTTCTTCCTGTTGTCCTGTGAATTTCACTTCCACGGCACCTTCGGGCTTAAATCCTTTGGCTGCTTCTTCGAGCTGTGCCACTACATTGTTCGCATTGAATCCTTCCAGTACATCTGAAGAAAGTGTGATCACTCGTTTGTTTTGTTTACGTTTAATACCACCATAGGTATTTTCATAACGTATGCTGCAAAATGCTGAAAGAGGAACGGAACGAAGCATTCCTCCCATATTCATATCACGATACGTGATCTTGATGTTACGAATATCTTCAATGCTCGTTCTTTGATAGTAGTTGTAACGAAGTTGAATCGGATATTCATCATTTGCATCTCTGAATTTACTTGGATTATCAATTCCAAAAACAGCTTTTCTTATCTCCATTGCCAATTGTGCAGTGGAAACTCCTTCTCTGTTTGCACGTTCACGATCTATATCAAAAACGATCTCCGGTTTGTTATCCACGAAATCTGATTTTAATTCCGCTACACCGGGTACTTCGGCAGCTTCGAGATAGCGTTTCAGTAACTGACCATTTTTAACTAACTCTTCAAATTTGTCTCCTCTTATTTCTATGTTGATTGGTTTCCCAACGGGTGGACCAGCTTGTTCTTTGTTCGCGGTGATCTCTGCTCCCGGAATTTCCCATTTGTAATTCTGAATTGTTTTGAGATAAGGCATTGTGCTTTCTCCTTTTCTGTCTCCAAATTCAACAAAGTTGATGGCGATCTTTCCTCTATTGGCATAGGAACTCTGATCTTCATCTTGTGGATCGGTCACCCCTATGGTAACATTGGTGATCATGGAAGAAACAAGTGGATTGTCTTTTCCTATTATTGCAGTCACTTTTTCTTCTACCATTTTCATCACTGCATTGGTTTTAGCAGGATCCGTTCCTTCAGGAAGTTTAACGTAGACAAAAACATTGTTCGGATCACCTTGTGGAAAGAAGACTACATTCGGTTTACGTATATTCATCAAAACAATTGAGAAAATGAATAAACCGATAGTCATTAAAAGCATTTGATACGGTCTTTTTAATCCCCAAATGAGTGCTTTCGAATAAACATTCACAATTGCCGGCCAGGTTCTTGTCTGAAACTTTTCGATCACCTTGTAAAGGAAAAGTCGGTGGATGATCATGAACAAGGCAAAGAAGATCATGAGGTTTCCTACAGCGGTGTGTCCGCCTGAATAAGAAAAGAGAGCAACCAATGCATATACGATCAGTCGAAGCATTCCTTTTCTTGTGATCTTGCCATATTCTTTTGCTTCTTCATCATGTGTCTTCATAAAGTCGACTGCAAAGACAGGATTGATGATATACGCCACAAAAAGTGATGCGAGTAAGGTGATGATGAGTGTGATCGGAAGATAGTACATGAATTTACCGATCATGCCGGGCCAAAATGCAAGTGGAATGAATGGGGCAAGTGTTGTGATCGTTCCACTTAATACAGGAAGGAAAACTTCGCCGGCAGCCATTTTAGAAGCTGTTTTGATATCGCGTTTTCCGTTTCCAAATAAACGATGTGTGTTTTCAATCACCACGATCGCATCATCCACTACAATACCCAATGCAAGTAAAAAGGCAAAAAGAACGATCATATTCATGGTAAATCCAATGCTTGGCATGAATAAAAAGGCAATGAACATCGAAAGGGGTACAGATAGCGCCACGAACAAGGCATTGGTCACGCCCATGAAGAACATCAGGATCAAAGTAACGAGAATGAATCCAATGATGATGGTGTTGATCAGGTCGTGAAGTGTTACTTTTGTTTTATCTGACTGATCGGCTGTTATACTTATCTTTATATTCGAAGGAAATTCAGTTTTTTTCAATTCTTCTATTGATTCTTTGATCTTGTCGGATGCCGAGATCAGGTTCTCTCCTGCGCGTTTGATCACATTCAGTGTGATCACATTGTTGCCGCCTAAGCGGGCGTAACTTTCCGATTCGCGTGCCGTATCTTTTACTACAGCAAAATCTTTCAGGTATAATTTGGCTCCTGACTGAGAAGTGATGACGAGATTTTTGATCTCCTCCATTGTTTTGAATTCATTCTTGATACTGATGCTTCTTTTAGTTCCTTCCATTGGTATTTGACCACCACTGATACTCAGGTTCTCACTTCCAATTGCCCTTTCCAGATCTCCCATGCCCAATTGCATAGCCTGCATTTTGTACATATCGAGGTTCACTTGAATCTCACGATCGGGAGCTCCAACCATTTTCACTTCCGTTATCTCTTTTAGTCCTTCTATTCTGTTCTTGAGTTCATCCGCATATTCTTTTAGCTTATTCAGCTCCATATCGCCCGCAATATTGATGTACATGATCGGCAATTCTGAAAATGCAAGTTCTTTCACAAAGGGCGCACGTGTGAGGGATGCAGGAAGATCGGATTTGGCTTCATCCACTTTATCCTTGATCTGTTGTCTTGCTTTATCTACACTGATGCTGGTATTGAATTCAACTGTGATCAGTGATACATCCTGCATGGAGTTACTGGTCAGTTTTCTTACACCGGGAATGGATTTCAGTTTTTTCTCCAGTGGTTTGGTCACTGTATTCTCTATATTGGTTGGAGAGTTACCTGCATACACTGTACTGACAAAGAATTTCGGCACTACGATATCTGGAAAACTTTCTTTAGGCAGACTGTTATAGGCACTGATGCCCATAAGGGAAATGATAACCACTACAATGTAGATCGCTGTTTTGTTATCAATTGCCCAGCTGCTGGGTTTAAATTCTTTAAAATTCATATGATGTTTAAATAAGTATTTTTAATTGGCATAAAACTATCCTTTCACGCGAATGGCATCTCCTTCATTGAGACCTTCAAATCCGGATGTGATCAGTTTCGTTGTTTCATCCAAACCTTCTATGATCTCCACTTTTCCATTGTATTCTCTTCCAATGCTAACATTCTTTTTTTCCGCTTTATTTCCTTGTGCGATCAATACATAAGTTTGTCCCTTCAGATCTTTCTTGATGTAGTGAATAGGAATGGCTATAACCGGTTTAGCTGAGCGATAATCATTGATGCTTAATACGGCAATTTGATTGGGATGATATTCTTTTTTATTATCCAGTTTTATTTCAACTCCAAAGGTTCTGTTCATGGCACTGATAGCACGGGCTGCATAATTTATTTTCGCGCTAAGTGTATCGTTTGAATCCGGAAAACGTATCAGTACATCATCGCCTTTGTGAACTTTAGAAGCATAGCTTTCGGCCATGTCTGCTTTCAATTTCAGATTATTGAAATTGATGACACGAATGGCCGGCATTCCGGGTGCGGTTAGCATTCCCAGTTTGATGTCCACTGCATCTACTGTGCCGTCTATTGGTGAAATGATCTTTGTCATTCTGAGTTGTTCTTGCAGTGCAGACATTTTTTTCTCCAGGCTTTCCTTTTGCGTTTTAGCTTGTAGAAATTGAACTTCCGTGCCTATTTTTTGTTCCCAAAGTGCTTTTTGTTTTTCATACAATTGATTCACCAAC
>DAORJH010000071.1:0-8507 GCA_035438925.1 Bacteroidia bacterium
GACGCAAAACGAAAATTGGCTTACGAAACGGAACACAAAGACCTTCCTTCTGTTTTCTTAATTTCTCCTCATCACTGATTTTCTTATTCTTGTTCTTTTCAGGATCAGTTGTTTTTTTCACATTGAGCTTTTCTGTTTCAATTGGTTTTTCCTTTTTTACTTTATCCTTCATCGTGTTTTCTTTGGCCAATTTATCAGCTTCTGCTTTTTCTTTTGCGGCTTTTTGTTGCGCCTTGGTTTCTGCTGCTATTTTATCTGCTTCCGTTTTATCTTTCAGTGCTTTTTCTTTTGCCAGCTTATCTGCTTCTGCCTTTTCCTGAGCAGCCTTTTCTTTTTCTGCTTTTTCCAGAACTTTTTTCTCTGCTGTCAGTTTTTCTGCTTCTGCCTTTTTTAAATTTTCTTCAGCAGCCTTTTTATCAGCCTCTTCTTTCTGTTTCAAACAATCACCTACTTTCGCCAGTTGTATAACGGGATATTGTTCACCGGGGATCATAGCTATTGCTTTTTCGTAAAGCATTTTGGCAAGAGGACAATCAGGCTTGGCCAGCGCCACATCGCCCGCTTTATTGGTTGAACAGAACTGTTTGAACAAAGCATCTTCAGAAGCGTAGATCTTTGAAACAATTCCAAGACCCTTTGCTGTTCCCGCTTCTGTGTCATCAAATAATTTTTTAGAAGGAAAATACTCGACTAGGATGAGATCTTTGGATAGTTCGGAGTAATCGATACCGGGATAAGGCTTGACCATGATGAATCCTCCTTCGATGTGAAAGGTGGGATTGAAATTATCCTTTTGAATATCGAGTGGAACATTTTTCGTGTTCACTGCCATGCGCTTGGTGTTGCAACCTTGATAAGAAACCGTTAAATAGAATTCGCCATCTTTCGGCACTTTGATTATGAATTCCCCATTCGAATTTGTAGTGGTTTGAGTGATGATCTTGCCATTCTGCATGAGTGTGACTGAAGCTCCACCGATTTCTTTCTCTTCTTCTTTTGCCTTTGTGTCTAATTGCCATGTGCGATGGTAGACATTGCTGCTTAACTCAAGCGACCAATCCTGGGCTTTTAAAAAATGAAATGAACAAAAGAATAAAAAATGTATGAGCAGTCTTTTCATGCTTATTTTACCTGGGGGGTATTGATCAGCTTTTCACATTCTGCGATCTTTGATGTGGCAATAGGATCTTTTTCCTTTACTTTTAGTGCTTCGAGGTAATTATCTTTCGCTTCTTTGTACCGTTTCGTCTTGAAGTAATTGTTGCCATTCGCCATGAATTCTTTATACTGATCGGCCGGCATTTTTCCGGGAACCTTGTATTTGCTTCTTCCTCCGCCAATCTGTCCTTGTGTTACTGCTTCCACAGGTTTGTCGGTTACAGGCGTTTCTGTTTTTGTTTTAGTAGGAGCAGTTGCCACTGTGCTTTGTTTTGTAGCTTTTGTTTCTTTTTTAAATGTGGCATTCTCTTTCGCTATCCTTGCTTTTTCAGCTTTTTCGAGACTTAATTTTTCTTCAGCAGCCTTTTGCGCGGTAGCGTCTTCTTGTTTTGCTTTCTTAGATTCAATACAGCCCTCTGCGAGTTTGATTCGTTCCTGTGGATATTTTTCATCGGGAAGGATCTTTATTGCCTTATTGTAATATTCTTTAGCCAATTCACAGTTCTTCTTGTTCAACGCATCATCACCCAGTTTGTTGTTGTTACAGAATTTATTGATGACTGTATTTTCGGCTTCGGTTATATTAGAGATGATACTCAATCCCTTTCTTGTAACATCATCATTCTTGTCAAAATTCTGACCACCTGATTTGTATTCAACTTTTACAAGTGGCTCATTCAATCCGATGTAATCTACCCCGGAAATCGGCTTGGAAAGTACAAAACCACCAATACTGATAGTTGGTTTGTAATTATCTTTGGCCACATTTTCCGGCACTCCGTTGGTTGAAACAACAAATCTTTTTGTGTTGCAGCCCTCATAGGAAACAGTTAGAATGAAATCTCCGCCGGCAGGCACGTCAATCACAAAATCTCCGTTAAGATCGGTCATCGTGTTGGCAAGAACGTTTTGTCCCTGATACAAGGTAACCTTAGCGCCTTCAAGTATTTTTTCTTTTTTGTCCGGTTTATTGGTAAGAATCCAGCTTCTTAATTCAACATTGCTGCTTAATTTCAGGGACCATTGCTGCGCCTTTCCGTTAAAAAAAGCAATTAGTAAAAAACAGTAGAGGTATGATTTAATTCGTTCCATATTAAAAGAACTAAATATAAATAAAATAAAGCAGTATGTTTTTATCTGTTGAAATGTTATGCAATTTTTATTAGGACGTGGGGTAGTTGGATTATTTCGTAAATAATTGTGACTTTTGTCACAATAATCTGATTTTTAGTGCCTCTGCCTGATTAGGATAATTATAGGTATATTTAAACTTCATGAATCGTATGAAATATTTGATCTCAATTGTCCTATTTTTTGATTTTTGCCTGCTTTCTTTTGTTTCTGCTCAAAACAGGGAGATATCCTTCAAAACATATACTATCAATAATGGTTTTTGTAAGGGAATACAGACTCATTTCGGCAGCCTTCTTTTTATACCGGATAATGCTTTTATAAATGAAAAAGGAGAAACCTGTACTAAGACTGTAACGATTAAATACAGGGAGTTTCATTCACAGTTGGATATGTTTTATTCCGGTTTAAACATGATCTGGCAAGAAGGTTCACGGCGATATATATTGGAGAGCGTTGGAATGTTTGAGATCGAAGCCTGGTGTGGCGAGCAAAAGTTAAAGTTGAAAGAAAACAAGCTGATTCAGGTTCGGATGAAGACCAGACGAGATTTGAAAGGCCTCTCAAGTTTTATTTACGACCGGCAAAAGAATAGCTGGTCCAAATACAACAGTCCGGTAGTGGATTTTTCATTTTTTGATAAGAGAAATAATGCCGATAGCGTTTCTTTCTGGGGAAGTGGAAGAGTTTCTGCCGCCAGTGCCACGGTAGATGTTGAAACTTCTGGAGGGATCTATAATCCGGTAACCTATTTTAACAAGTTTCCCGAAGGTTTTTTCAAGGGAATGAACATTAAGGAAATGGGCATATTTAATTATGATGGAGTTATTAAAGACAGTCTTGCCATTCCCATGCAGCCGGAAATGCTGGTGAGAGAATCCAAAACGATGATCGATCAGAAGATTTATGTTACTTATCCGAACAGGAATACCCTGGTGTATTACAATCCCGAAGATCTAAAAGAGAATTTTGTATTGTTGAATGTGAAGGGGATCCGAATGTTCACGGAGTTCAAAGACGGTAGTTTTGCTGCCACGAAGGAAGAAGAGCTCAACTTAATGGTACTTGAAACATACAGAAAGCAAAAGGTAAGTTTCCTTTTTGATAAATTACCGGCGAAACCAAAAAATGAAAAGGAGCTATTGGGAATAACAGGACTAAAAGCAGAATGAAATGAAGAAATTACTACTTGCATCAATCTTGCTTTCTTTTTTTGTATTGAATGCGCAGCAAAAAAAAGATCAGCGATTGATTGAGAAACAATACACCATCACTCGGGTACCACTGAAGGAGAAATTCAATTTGCCTGCTAGGGAACTTCCTTCGCTGATCATTCAGGCTTTTTGTGAAGGCAAGATCAATGGTTACTACCCTTTAAAACCAACAGAAGTATGTAGCTATCATGAATTTGCCGCGCATTTTACCGTGAATAAATTTCAGCCTTCTCGAAACGATGATGCTTATGAAGAAGTAAACTGTCCACAGGCTTTTTGTTATACCAAGAATGAGGCGAGTATTGAACCTTTCCGATTGTATTATGATATTCTTGAAGAGAAATCGTTTAGCAGAGAGAATTCCTCACAGCAACATCGCGTTAAATTTATTAGGCTAATCTATTCATATGAAAAGTATGGAATGGAATTATTCTTTGATGGACCCTTGTTCAGTTACTCCGATCTCATTAAACTGGAGCCGGAAGAATACGCTTTGAATAATCCAAAAAATGATGCTGCGAAGATCAGTTTTAAGCAGTATTTTGAAAAGAGAATGTTTACCGGTTTTCCCCTGAAATCAGGATCTGAAAGGACGAAAGGCGATAATCCAAATACAGAAAAAGACAAATGGCAGCATTAACTTTTTTTAAATGCTTAAAGCTCTATGGTGTTGTATTTCACTTTAAAAAGTGATATCTTTGGCTTGTTAAACATGATCAAAGGCAAGAAAAATAAAATAAGAAGCAGTAATTATTCACTTGGATTCCTGATCCTCTTCTTATTCTCTTTTACATCCGGCATTGCCTCTTCTTTCAGTTTGGTAAGTCATGATAAAACTGATTTTAAAGAATTCAGTTTTGAGAAGAAGGATAATTCTTCCACTACTTCTTCGGATGGATTCATTTTTAACGAAATAGAAGAAGATGAGGATAATTTAGAGCCTGGATTCATATTGCTTCCATCATTTCTTATTCTTGAACAACTAACTTTATCTTTGAATTTTATTGAAGAGAATTTTCAAGCCAACTTTATCTATGGCGTTTCTGTCCTGCTTGTAACAGGTGGATTAAGGATTTGAAAATTCAGCCTGAGTGTACAGGCAGATTGATCCATTTATTATTTAATTTATTTCTGTTCGGATAATTTCCTGCAGAAGATTCAATCACAATTAATCAATTATTAAGTATGAGTTCATCCAACAGGACTTCGTTTTCGTGGTACTCAAAGGACAGTTTAAAGCAGAATTTGCGCTTCGATCTTGTGTCGGGCTTCATCGTTTCATTAATTGCATTACCACTATGTCTTGGGGTTGCTTCAGCTAGTAATTTCCCCCCTATAATGGGAGTGCTTACTTCTATTATTGCCGGACTGTTTATTGGTTTTATTAGCGGATCTGAATTGGCTATTAAAGGTCCGGCCGCCGGGCTGATTGTGATCATTGCCGGCGCTGTAGAAGAGTTCGGGAAAGGAAATCTGGAAGAAGGATATATATTGACGGCTTCCTTGATCGCTGTAACAGGAATGGCACAGATTCTGCTTGGTGTAATGAGGATCGGTAAATGGTCTGACTTCATTCCTTCATCCGTTGTACATGGTATGCTGGCGGCTATTGGTATCATTGTTGCTTCCAAGCAAATTCATTTGCTGATCGGCATTCCTCCTTCCGAGTTAAAGGGACTAGAGCCACTTGAGCTGATAGAGAAGATTCCTTCTAGTCTAGTTCATTTGGAATGGCATATCTCATTGATCGGGGTTTCCAGTTTATTTTTACTCTTTGTATTGCCAAGAAGTAATAATCCATTTATAAAGGCTATTCCGCCTTTCCTGGTTGTTATTGTGTTTTCAATACTTTTTGTTCAGTTGTTTTATTTTTTCAATTCAGGAAGCTCCTTTTACAATGCGTTAATTCACCCGGGAAGTCTCACCTTAAATCCACATTTTGACACGAGGATCTTTGATGGATTTTATTTGGGAGTGACTATAAAATATTTTATACTTCTAACATTGATTGGTACAATTGAGTCCATCCTTACGGTCAAAGCTGTGGATCTTCTTGATCCGTATAAAAGGAATTCACTTACAGATAAAGATGTGATTGCGGTTGGAATTGGGAATGTGATCTCCGGAATTTTCGGTGGACTGCCAATGATCAGTGAAGTGGCAAGAAGCTCGGCAAACATCAATAACAAAGGAGTAACAAGGATCTCAGCGATAGCACATGGCGCTTTTCTATTAATGTTCATAATGATTTTTGCGTCAATCATTCAGTTAATTCCGGTTGCAGCACTTTCATCCATACTGATATTTGTCGGATACAAACTGGCAAACCCTTTAATGTTTAAAAAGGCTTACAATGTAAGCAATGAGCATTTCATTGTCTTTCTTACAACAACAGTTGCTACAGTATGTACTGACCTGCTTATGGGCGTAATGGCTGGTATTCTTCTTAAAATGACGATTAACCTGATTAAGAACAGAAATATAAAGAAGCACTTTAGTCCGAATCTAAAAGTTGAAGCTGATACTAAACAAACGACAGTACATCTGGATACTGTGGCTGTATTTACGAATTGGTTGAGTGTAAAGAAGGAACTGGAAAAAGGAAGCAATAAAAAGTTGATTGTGGATTTTTCTAATGTGCATATGGTCGATAGTGCATTTATTGATAATTTACATCGCTACAGAGACAATTGTAAGGATGAAATAGTGTTGAAGGGTTTATCTCAACTAAGACCTTTAAAAAACCATCCTCATTCCATGCGTTTGAAGGCTCAGCAGGGGGATACTATAAAAATACAGCTTAGTGAACACCAACTTGCATTGAAGTCTTTTTGTGAAGAGAACAACTTCATCATTTCTATCAACCCACTTGTACCTAAGAGTTACTTATCTTCATTCAGATCTTTCAAACATTCTGATCTGAAACATGCCAGTACATTTGCCGTTAGTACAGGTAAAGGAAAAAAAATGGAATATATAGAGTGTGAGGTTTACAATCCTGTTGATCAATTAGAGTACTCAGTGAATGCTCTCTTAGTTGAATTTTCAAATAGGAAAATCTCCAAATTTATCATGCAGAAGGAATCCAAGCTGGATATTGTGATCGACCTCTTTGTGAAGAATCAGGTTGATTTTTTTGGCAATCCACAGTTTAATTCAAAGTATTCTGTTTATTCAAGAGATCGAGATCATGTTAGGAATTTATTTACCGACGAACTGATTGCTTTTTTTGAGGGATTTGATTTGAAAGATCAGATTATTGAAAGCGATGGAGAAAACAGAATCATTATTTACAACAGTGGTGTTTCAAGCAGTTTGAACGAAGTTGAGCAGAAAATAAAAATAGCTAAAGTTTTCGAAGATAGTTTTAATTCTTCGTTACAAAAAAACAATTTGGTTTCAAATCAATAGGCCTTTATGACAACAACAGATAGTTTTAGTGAGCAGTCGGTAATAAAGGAAATTAAGCATTATTTACCTGCGCAAGGTCCTTTGAAGGACTTTGTGCATCACAATACATTGCATGCCTTCCAGGAAATGAAATTTGATGAGGCTATAAATACAGCTTCATCTGTTTTCGGTTATAAGGTAAGACTTAAGCTGGATGAGTATCGACATTTATTTCAAACGAACCGTATCAAGCGTGGAATTCTCGAAAGAGTTGTTACGGAAAGGAAAGGGCCTGAGAATTTAAATGAGTGGATCGATAAGGTATTATTGAATAAATACAATACAGATATTGAGGCAAGAGTAGGCATGCTTCGATTCAAGTGGAGAAAATATTACAGGGTAAATCTTGATTCACTTTCTCATACCACAATTTTCAGATTGCTGTCAAGCTATCTTGATCAGGGAATTTCGATCTGGAATTTTCCGGTTCACGATGAAGGTTTCCTTGAGGCGGTAAGAAAGCTTGATAAAAATTCATTGATAAGCATCTTTCAATCCAAGCGTGCAAAGAGTTTGTTATATGATGACAAAGTACAGATTCGTGATCTATTAGAATTGTTGGTAGGAGATGAATCTCTTTACGAACAATATCTTTTTGATCAACAGTTTGCCCATCAGGGTTGGTCAGGATTAGTTTCTTATATCGAAGATCATCCCGAAGCATTGTTCGATCAGAAAAAGATCAGCCTGAAAGACCTTATTCACCTTGAATTGCTGATTGAGATCGATAAATTGGATGTTAAGCTTGGAAATAATTGGAAGCCTTTGGCCTCTTCGATCAAGAACAAACCTATACCTTTATTTGCGAAAGTTGAACAGACTGAACTAAATGATGTTGTATCTATCCTTCATGAAGCATTTGAATGGTCGTACTACGATGAAGTGCTTGCAGCAATAAGAGTGCATGAAGACGAGAAAAAAAATATAACAGAAAAAAGCTTTCAGGCAATGTTCTGTATCGACGACAGAGAGGCTTCTTTGAGAAGATACATTGAAACCATTGATCAGCATTGTGAAACTTTTGCTACACCTGGTTTTTTCAATGTGGAATTTTACTATCGACCGAATGGCGGTAAATTCCTGACAAAACTCTGCCCACCTCCCGTTACTCCTAAATTCCTTATTTGTGAAAAAAATGCAAAGGAAAAAAAGACCTCAGATATTAGTTTCTCTAAAGGATCTCACTCACTTCTTTTCGGATGGATACACGCACAAATATTGGGTTTGTGGTCCGCCTTTCGCCTGATCTATAATATATTTCACCCCAGTATGTCGGCTGCAACAGCTACTTCCTTCAGGCATATGGATAAACTTTCTACACTAACAATTGAGAATAAGGACCCCAATGAAAGAGAGAATGATCTGCAGGTCGGATTCACGATTGCAGAAATGGAAACAAGAGTTGAATCTTTGTTAAGGAGTATCGGTCTGGTAAGTGACTTTGCACCTCTGATCTATGTCATAGGTCATGGTGCAAGCAGCGTGAATAATCCGCATTATGCAGCCTATGATTGTGGTGCTTGTTCAGGCAGACCCGGATCTGTCAATGCAAGG
>DAORJH010000072.1:0-8505 GCA_035438925.1 Bacteroidia bacterium
ATCATTATTTAACAGAGCAAAAGAACAGATCAAGAGCAGCAACAGCCATTGATACAGAAGACTGGATCATTGTTGGAGAGAATAAACATTTAAGTGAAAAACAAGAGAAGGAAACGGAGTTTGTTGGTTATGATGAATTTGAATGCGAAACGCATATACTCAGATTCAGAAAAGTAAAAGCCAAGAATAAAGAACAATTTCACATTGTACTGAATAGAACACCATTCTATGCCGAAGGCGGAGGACAGATCGGTGACAGTGGAGTATTGGAGAATATAAATGAAAGACTGGTCATCAATGATACAAAAAAAGAAAACGGCGTGATCATTCATCTTTGCGACAGACTACCTGAAAAGATAGGTTCTGTATTCACAGCTCGACTGAACAAAGAACGAAGACTTTACACTACAAATAATCACAGTGCCACTCACCTGCTTCATGCAGCATTAAGACAGATCTTAGGAACGCATGTGGAACAAAAAGGTAGTTTAGTGAATGATGAATACCTGCGATTTGACTTTTCGCATTTTGCTAAAATAACAGATGAGCAATTGGTGCAAATTGAAAAAATGGTGAACACGAAGATCCGCGAGAATCATAAAGCCAATATTCAATTATTAGGAATAGAAGAAGCGAAAAAAAATGGCGCAATGGCATTGTTTGGAGAAAAATACGGGGACATTGTGAGAATGGTGACCATTGACAAGAATTATTCGATAGAACTATGTGGAGGATGTCATGTAAGCTCAACCGGACAGATCGGACATTTTAAGATCACATCAGAATCTGCGGTAGCTGCAGGGATCAGAAGGATCGAAGCCATCACTTCCATTAAAACAGAAGAATTCTTTGATCAACAAAGCGAAATGATCAATGAATTAAAAAACATTTTAAAGAATCCGAAAGACCTTGTTAAAAGTGTAGCTACATTGGCAGAAGAAAAACATGAGCTTGAAAAACAAGTCGCTGCCTTTTTGAAAGAAAAAGCGGCTGTTCTCAAAAAAGAATTGATCCGGAAAGTAGAGAAAAAAGGCGAGATCAGTTTTATTGCCCAGCATGTGAATTTTGACAGTGCAGAAGAGATCAAGAATATCTTATTTGAGATGAAGAATGAAGTGCCCAATTTATTTTGTGTACTTACTGCCGATGTAAAAGGCAAACCAAGCATTTCAGTGATCATTAACGACAATCTAGTGAAAGAAAAGAATTTCAATGCCGGGAATATTGTTCGTGAACTGGCAAAAGAGATCAATGGCGGTGGTGGTGGACAGCCTTTTTATGCCCAGGCAGGTGGCAGTAAACCCGAAGGATTGAGCAATGCATTGGAAAAAGCCAAGAAGTTGATATAAAAGCCTGATTTAAAGGTTAAAACTTCTTCTTGAAAAAGTTGATCGGTGTGCCTGATCCAAATATTACAATTAGTCAATTGGCTCCCAAAGTTGAATCTTGTTTCCTTCTGAGTCAAGTATATGAACAAATTTACCGTAATCGTAGGTTTCGATTTTATCAACTATTACTACACCTTCCTTTTTTAATTCTTCTACAAGAGCTTCCAGATTCTCCACTCTGTAATTGATCATGAAATCTTTTTTAGATGGCTCAAAGTATTTTGTGTTCTCAGCAAAAGGGGTCCACTGCGTTTGAGCTTTTTTTGAACTGTTCGGAGTTTCATACCAATCAAACGTTGCACCATAAGGATTTGCATCTAATCCAAGGTGTTTCTGATACCACTCAGTTACTTTTTTAGGGTCCTTGCATTTAAAAAAAATGCCTCCAATTCCGGTTACTCTTTTCATTTTTATGTCTTTTTTAGTTGTAATTGATTTAAATGCGAAACCCAGAAAAAAAGTGATCCCAAGTAATAAAGTCATTAAAATACCTTTTTTCATATTTTTATTTTAGTTCGTATTTAGGAATAAGCTCAAATTCAATTCGATTCAGCTTATTAAAGATATTCATATTTCTTTAAAAATCAAATTCCGATTAATTGAAAAACCATTATATTTGATCAACCATTAAACAAAAACTTATGAAATTAAAAACAATTCTATCTGCTGCTCTTTTGTTCTGTAGCACGATCGCCAGTGCATTCACTATTGATTACTACAACAAAGATTCACAAAAACACACTATGGAAGTGAAATCCAACGGATCTACTCAAAAAGTAGAATTCTCTGCTTCTACAACCGGAGCTACTTCCATCCAAACTTCTGCTTCTGAAGTTGAAATTAAAACTTCTTGTGGATGGGTGAAAGTAAAGAACGGTGCTAAAGTTACCATCAAAGATGGTTGCATCACCGTAAACTAACTATCTAATCCGTTTTTAAAAGAGCCTTGTCCATGACAGGGCTTTTTTTGTGCCTTCTCCCTCCCCTTCTTCTTTTTTCCTTTCAAAAACAAAAGCACTTACCTGATTAATAAAGTATATTTGCATCAAATTTGAATTCATGAAATCAAACATCTGCATTATAGGAGGCGGCAATTTAGGAAAAGCCATAGCTGAAGGATTACTTAAAGCGAACTATTGCAAAGCCGGACAGATAACAGTTACACGTCGCAATTTAAATGGAATAGAATACTTACGCGAGAAAAAGATCAACATCAGCAGTGACAATGCTAAATCAGTGAAAGATGCACAATTCATTTTACTCTGCATTAAACCATTTCAATGCAAGGAAGTTTTGAAGTCAATAGCTAAAAGTCTGAGTCCCGGACAGACCATCATCTCTGCAGTAAGTGGCGTGAGTATTACCGATATGCAAGCTCTTCTTCCAAAGAATACATCTATTTTCAGAGCCATGCCCAATACTGCCATGGCCATCAATCAGAGTATGACCTGTCTGAGTTATACGGATGCTACAGAAAAAGAAAAGAAAAAAGTGCTGGAACTTTTTGATTCACTAGGTAAAAGTATTTTCATTGAGGAGAAGTTAATGGATGCGGCTACTATTTTAGGGGCATGTGGAACTGCATTTGCCCTTCGTTACATTCGCGCCAATATACAGGCAGGTATAGAAATTGGTTTTGATGCAGCAACCGCAAGTTTGATTGCAGCGCAAACTGCAAAAGGCGCGGCTGAACTTTTAATTCTGAAAGGTACGCATCCGGAACAGGAAATTGATAAGGTAACTACACCAATGGGGGTAACGATCACAGGATTGAATCAAATGGAACATCACGGATTAAGTTCTTCTGTTATAAAAGGGATCACAGAATCCTATAAGAAGATGAAAGCCTGATCGATCTATTTAATCAACAGAAAAAGGAAACTATGAACTACCAATACAGGAATTCATAAACAGGTACACCGAGTAATCCTCCTGCCACGACAACATTCACTTTTACTGAATCAATTGCTTTTCCTGCTTTACGGGAGGTGACTTTCAGGATCTTCATCTTACTTGTGCATTTTTTACTTCCGGGAGTCTTTGAGCTTTTTCTGTTCATAGTTCAATGTTTGATATTCTAAAACTACACATGCAAAATGTCTTTGTGTAAATGACTTTCCTTCAAATATCAACAATCAAGACGTTGAAAACTCAGGAAGTGCTGTTTTCCATTAGTTTCTTATACGATTCGATGAAAGGAAGGCTGTTTTGAATGAACGACCTTCTCAATTGCTGTTCAGGGAAATAAGACTTCAGGTTCAATAATTCCTCTAACTGTTTAGGATCTGCTTTATCAATCGCTAGATTCTGAAGCCTAGTTCTGAATCTTATTGAAATAAGACAATTAATATACTGTTCAATACTACCATTGAAACCACTGATCAAAAATAAAAGTGAGTCTGGAATCCCGTCTTCTGGCGTGCACAAGCGTTTTAACAAACGAAAAACGGTAAATCCGGCTAAGGTTTGCAGTTCAATACGTACGAAATTATCAGGCCACTTTATTTTCTTTGAACGAGTAATATCTTTCTGTTCCTTACTACACCCTAGAATGATCTTCTTTCCTTGCGAATTCATACGCACTACGATATCCAATAAAAAATTCTGATATTCTTTCTTTCTTCTATAGAAATACTGAATATTGTCTATACAAAGAAGATCACAATCGATCAAAGAGTTTAGGAATTCATTTTGTATGGACTTTGAATCCATTTTCCTGATGATTTCACAAAACCATTCAGCGGTTATATACTTAGCAATTTTGTTTCTCTCTTCAAAAAAATTACCGGCCGAATTAAGTAAATGCGTCACACCACAGCCTCCGGGCCCACTTATGACAATGAGAGGTTTGTACGGATTAACCAATAACAATCGCAGACGAGTAACCTGATCATCGTTTCCGTAGAACTGATCGAATTGATATTGCTTCCTGGGATTGAATATTTCAGTGGTAAGGCCTTTCAATCTATCTAATTTATCAATTTATAAGCTGTGAAAGAATGACAAATGAAGCTATTTCCTTAACAGATTCAATGTCAAGTGAAATAGAATTATTACTTATTGCCGGTTGTACTTACCCGTAAATTTCGATTCTGCAAGTACATGACCCTGAATGGCTTTTAATAATTCTGCTTTTCCGGTCGCTTTTGGGAGAGCTAAAGAATCGTCAATGGCATAGAGCTTAAAATTATAGGTATGAATGCCATTTGGAGGGCATGGACCAAAATATTTATTCATCCCCATACTGTTCTTGCCCACCACTCCTGGTGCTGAATTTTCTGCGATCTTTTCACTTTTAGGAATATTGAACATCACCCAATGTACAAATTCACCGTTGGGCGATTCAATATCATCCATGATCAAAGCGAAGAACTTTGTCTTTTTAGGAATGTTTTCAATGATCATTCCCGGATTGATATTCTGTCCGTCGCATGTGAATTTAAAAGGGATGTTATGTCCTTCCGCGAAATCAACGCTTTTTACCACAAAAGGTTTTTTAGGAAGAATGATGAATGAAAATAAAATAAGAAGATACTTCATGACAGATCATTAAAAAGCGTAGCCAAAACAAAATCCGAATGCGCGAACGCTGGTCATTGGAATTCCTTTAACAGTCAGCTTTGCTGAATTTGTAGTTGTTTCAATTGTATAATTCCCTTTTCCAAATTTACCAAGTTCATCTAAATTATTTACAATGTCAGCTCGAAGATCATCTTGTTGTTGACCTGTTAAATTCAGTGCTCCATCTTTTGACACCACTTCGATTTGAAACTTAGAAGAACCCCCTCCCATTCCAAAGATCCACCAATCAAACGAAAAGTGTTTATTGATGATCCACTGCGAGCCCAGCATCAATCCTACCGTTGTTCCAGAGTACTTTGCTTTCATATTGTAAACTCGGTCAAATTGTGTGCCGTTTTCAACTCCGATGTCATAATAATCCGCCTTTAATGCGAAAGAAGAATAACGCACGTAGGGTCCGATATAAAATCCATGAGGGGCCTGATTCTCTTGTTTCGCGCCAGGATAAAAACGGAATTCAGGTGTGACTGCCCATCCTCCGAATTTTGGAGTTTGCCACCCTTCCACCTTACCCTCATCAGGCTTGAAAAACAAACGAGGAACGTTTCTGGGAATAAGCATTGAACCACTTATTCCAATTGAAATATTGTTCTGTATTCCACATTCATATTGGATAGTAGGATTGGTCAAAAAAAGTTGAGTTGCATTCAATTTGATCACATTTCGTGAAGTCCTTTCTTTCTTTTCCTCGCTGGGTTTATAGAAGGGTTCATACTTTTCTTTCTCTTTATCTTTTGCCTGAATGGAAACAACCGTCAAAAGGATAACGATCGTTATTGTTAGTTTATTTACGAATGATTGTTTTGCCTTCATATAGTTTATTTTATATCCAATTAGTTAAAACGATTTTCAAAAAGCAGCATGTCATTGAAAATGTTCAAGAATAAAGATAATAATAAATTAACAAAAGACAAAGAGTCAATATTTAAAAGGCTAAACGGAAAAATGACAATTTGACTTAGCATTACAGTAACAAAAAAAACATCAACTTTGCTTTTTCGATCTTTTGATCATGACTTCTATCCTTTTATCTTTTGGTATAAGCGCCATTTGTATCCTCCGTGCATAATGAATTGAATCCAGGATCTCCTTCTGTTTCTCCTCCACCAATTTCTTTTGCTCTTCCACAACTTCTTTTTGATCCTCAATGATTGATTTTTGTTTTTCGGTCACTTTATATCGATTGAACATAAAAACACCAAACACACAAACTAAAAATAATCCCCCAAACAAAGCGTACTGTTGGTTCTTCTTTGTAGTGATCTCTGCATTTTGCAGTCGTTTCTCCTTTTCAAGATTCTGTATGCTCAATTCTTTCTTATCTGATTCATACTTTTCTTTCTGTTCAGTCATATTTGCAATAGCATCCTCTTTGCTGATCTTCTCCAATGTAGAATAGGCTTGACGTAGCGTTTTTATCGCTTCGGGATACTTTCCGTTCTTTTCGTACAAGTCCGATATACTACTTAGCATCACAAGTCCTGTTCTTGACTGAATTGTTTTCAATCTCTCATATCCTTCTACCCCTTTTTGTTCATACTTTAAAGCTTCCTTTAATTCACCCTTATCTTTCAGCATTGTTCCGAATGCAAATGTCCAATAATAATATTGAGTACTTAATTCTTGTCTCTCTTCGAATGCGTTTAGACACATTTTAAGATACTTTTCCTGATTTGGAAGATCATTCTTACGGTCAAAACAATTAGAAATATTTCCATAAAGAGCAGGATCCTTCATTCCATTTTCTTCAAGAACTTTCTTTGCATTCAGGAAATAGTGAAGTGCACTATCTACCTGGTTGATGTCATAAAATATGATACCAATATTCTGACACGCAATACTAATTCCCATTACGAAGTTCTTCCGTTTAAAATAGGATAACGATTTTCTGAAATAGGGCATTGCTTCTTTTGACTGTCCGATCTGCCGATACAAAACTCCAATATTTCCTTCCGTCCTGGCCACGCCCATAGTATCATTGCATTGATTGAAATATTTTATTGCCTTCAAATAGTAAGCAATGCTCTCTTTTGAATCACCATATCCGTCATGGATCACACCAAGTGTTTTATAAGAGTTGCCGATCTCGCGTTGTTGAGAATTCTGATTCAAAGAACGTAAAGCCTGACGGCAAAGTGAGTCTGCCTTCGCCGGTTCAGAATACTTAATGATTCCAGCTAATTCTGCCTTTGCAGCAGCCTTTAAGGTGTCGTGAAATCTGCCGTTTATAATCTTATTCAGAGAATCTCTTAGAACAAGATCTTTCTTTGATTGGGCAAAAAACAAGGAAGATAATAAGGAGAAAAAAATAATAAAAGAATTCTTCATTGAACCGTCGAAATTAAAGAAAATAAAATACAAAGTCTACAACTTTTTGAACTTTGAAAGTATAAAAGCGATGCGTGTTTCTTTTGGTATAAGCGCCATTTGTATCCTCCGTGCATAATGAATTGAATCCAGTATCTCCTTCTGTTTCTCCTCCACCAATTTCTTTTGCTCCTCCACAATTTCTTTTTGATCCTCAACGATTGATTTTTGTTTTTTTGTCACTTTATATCGATTGAACATAAAAACAGCAAACACACAAACTAAAAACAATCCTCCGAACAAAGCGTACTGTTGATTCTTCTTTGCCGATATCTCTGCTTTTTGCTTGGCCAGTTCTGCATTCTTGATCTCTGAATCTTTTGCATGAGCTACAGAATCGGCAGCAGCTTGTTTCTCGTATTCATATTTGAGTTGGGACTTGATGGAAGCCTTACGTGTAGATTCGTTATTAATTGAATCTCTCATTTTAATATACAGTTCAAAATTCTCGAGTGCAAGTTGATAGTTGCCAATTGATCTGTATGCGTTGGCAAGCGTACGCGCAGCTCCTGCTATGTTATCCGGATAGCCTACTTCTTTGCTCATTTGAAGGGCACGATTTGCGTTCGAAATTGCTTTCGCATAATGTTTCTCCTTGAGAAAAATACCTGCAATATTATTTAATCCTTTTGCTAATCCGGATTTATCTCCAATTTCTTCCCGTATAGATGCGCTTTTTTGATAATACTCAAGAGCACTTTTGTTATTACCCGTCCTGCTATAAATGGCTCCAATATTATTCAACACATATGATATTCCAATAGGATCGGCAACTTTTCCGTCAGCAGAAAGTATTCTTTCCTGAATATGTAAGCTATTAAAATAATATTCCAGGGCCTTGGAGTACTCTCTTTTATCATCATAAAGAGCTCCAATATTATTTAAAGTTTGGGCTACTCCTTTTTTAGATCCCATTTCCTCGCGTATTTTTAAACACCTAAGATAATTTTCCAACGCGTTCTTAAAATCCCCCTGACTGAGATAAACAAATCCAATATTGTTTACTGTAGTTGCTATGCCTTGCTTGTCATTAATTTCTTCGCAATATTTTAAACTCTGGTGATAGCATTCCAGGGCTTTTGATATATCTCCCTGCGAATCATAAATGTATCCTAAACTATTCAGCGTTGCCGCCATACCTTGTTTACTTCCAATTTCCTCTTCAAAT
>DAORJH010000073.1:0-8498 GCA_035438925.1 Bacteroidia bacterium
CAATGGCTAAACATGTATTGAATAATTCGGCAGAGAATTTCGATTTTCTGCTCATAGGCTTGGTTAGCGGGGAGAATCAATACAGCATCGTCTCAAAAGTAAATCAAGCGCTTGGAATCGATTTGGCTTTAAGCGACAATATTTCTTATAACTTAAAACCGGGCAGCATCTTTCATTTTTCCTTATACCGACACGAGGATGAAGAGTTGGGACTGGAAATATTCTTACTTCCCAACAACAGCAATCTTGAAATGGCTAAGGCTGACGAAAAAGATGGATTAGACCTATTTTCAGGAACGGGAGTAGAGGAGAGCGCCCGTCTGATCAAAGAATTGCCCAAAACCAATTATTTTATCATTATAAAAGGAGAAGAACTTCACTTGTTCCGTTACAAGATCTCCGAAAAACTTAAGAACATTCCTGAGATCTTACAAGTTCAGTTGATAGAACCCCACGATCTGCCCAGTAGAATGAACCTTGTTTTTTAAAATAGCATTGGTGTTATTCGTATCTTTGTCATACAATTGAAAGCTACGATCCATAGAAAATCGATCTCTCGTTTTTTTCTGCCCCTCAGAAACAGCTTTTTATTTTTATTCTTTACCGGAAGTTTCATTCAGGTAAAAGCTCAGGCAGATTTCGATCTCAGTGGAAACTGGAACATTGAAGGAAAGAATATCTGTGCAACTTTAAAGAAAAGTGGAAAAGATTATAAAGTACGAGATTGTGAAGATACGGCCTACAAGAGTAAATACGTCAGAGTTTCAACCAATCGTTACAAGAAAAATAATTTTATTTTTTTTGCAAAGGATGAAGACCATATTGTTTTTATAGAAGGCTCTGACGAAAAATGGACCCGATTGAAAAAAGAAACGAAATCAGGAGAAGAAGTAACGGGAGGTCTTCCTCCAATTTTAAGCATTGAAGAAATTGTTTTAAGTCAGGATAGGTTGGTGGCTGGACAAACGGCACAACTTAAACTCACTGTAAAAAATGCAGGAGACGGCAATGCAGAAGGAGTATACGCGATACTCTCCAGCGCAACAAAGGGATTGGAGTTTGTACAAAAGACAAACCTTAAGCCCATTCCTAAAAAAGGCGGCAAGGAAACAGTAAGTATTGAACTCGACGGTGGATTGAATTTAGGAAATGGAGAAGCCGTCTTAAAGATAGAAGTTGTAGACCCAAAATTCAAGGTGAAGATTCAGAGCAAGCAGGTGAAGTTTAGCACAAAGGAGTTTGCCAAACCCGATCTGCTTCTCGCGAAATTCGCAGTGATCGAGAATCTATCCTCTAATCCAAATAATCAGATCGACCTGAATGAGCAGATCGACGTTATGTTCATTGTGCAGAATGTTGGAAGCGGCAATGCAGAGAACGTTAAGTTCACTGTTGCGAATGACCAAAAGGGCGTGGTCTTTTTAGGAGTTGTAGATAAATCCGGAACGCTTATCAGAAAAGAAGTGGAGCTGCCCATGATCGCATCCGGCAAGCACGAAACAATTGCCTACAGGTATTTTGTGAACAGTGAATTTCAAAGCAGCAAATTAACTTTCAGTATTACTGCACGGGAGAAGCACGGAAAATTCGGTTTATCTCAGGCGCGCTCTGTTGAAATAAATAAAACATTAAAAGAAGAAGGCTATATACGTACCGTTGAAAGTAAGCCTGAGGAAAAGAGCAAGCCCGTGATAATTGAGGATGTACCGGATCTTGTTGCGGATATAGACGAAGGCATTCCCGTTACAGGAAGAAATAACGATAAGACCTTTGCGGTAGTGATCGGAAATGAAAAATACCTGAACGAAGCCAAAGTAAAATATGCACTGAATGATGCTTACGTATTTAGGAAATATCTTGAAAGCACGTTGGGTTTACCACAAAAGAATATTCGTTACGTAACCAACGCAACATACGGACAAATGCTCGATGCGCTTAAATGGATCAGCGATGTGGCAAAGGCCTATAACGGTGAAGCAAAGCTGATCTTCTATTATGCAGGACACGGAATGCCCGATGAAGAAACGAAAAGTTCTTTTTTATTGCCTGCTGATGGAAATTCGCAGAATATTGTAACCGCAATTAAGGTAGCAGATGTGTATGCGAGACTGAACGAATTTCCAACACAATCCGTGAATGTTTTTATGGATGCCTGTTTTAGTGGATCTTCCCGAGAAGAGAATGGCGCAATGCTGGCAAAGGGCAGGGGAGTTAAGATCAAACCAAAGGGTGATGCTGTTACCGGAAAAATGATCGTGATGAGCGCCTCTACCGGTGACGAGACAGCTTTTCCATTCAACGAAAAGAAACACGGCATGTTCACTTATTTCTTACTGAAAAAACTGAAGGAATCAAAAGGTACGGCTTCAATGGGTGAACTTTCCGAATATGTGATCACTAACGTTTCTCAGCAGTCAGTTCTTATCAATAAGAAACCACAAACACCCCAGATCACTCCCTCGCAAGAGTTGTTGGAAAACTGGAAGATCATGGGCTTTTGACTTTATTCTTTCATCAGCTTAATTGTTGTCGATTTATATTTATTGGACAATTTTAAGAGGTAGATTGCAGGAGGAAGCGATTCAACATCAATGTCGTTTGTTGATGAGAGAACAAGATCGCCCTTTTTCACTTCTTCTCCGATCAAATTGAATATCGAATAATGATAACCCTCAGCCTCTTCATTTAGTTCGAGGTGAAGAATAGTTGATGTTGGATTTGGATATGTATTAAATGAAATGCTGTTCGGATTATTCGTGTGTATGCCGGCAACTAATGACGGAAGACAAGAATTGTTTTGTTGGGAGGCGAAGTACTTGATGTTTTTGACATCTTTTTGAAGCAGCTGAAAATTGGCATTCACATTATTGAGCGTTGTGTCGCGACTAAAAACATAGGCATATTCAAATTCAACTTTCTTCTTAGAAGGAAAGTTAAACGGTCCTATGGTACAAAGGATTCTTCGGTCGCCTGGGGTTACACTTGCTGTTGATTCTGTCCACCCGCTGTTGTTTTGTGGATTTCCGGTATAAACATATTTTGTTGGTGTGGCATTCAGGGTTTGATTATATGCCGAGCCTGCATTCATGAACGGAGAGCCGTCTTTCCAAAATCCCTTCATGAAATTGTAATAATGCAAGGCAGTTGCAGGATTGGTAGTGGCTGGAGGAAATGGGCCAATATTGTTGTTGTAGAAAGTGGTCAAGTTCAATTTGAATCGTTCATTCGTCTCATCTGTTTGTCCGTTGTTATTGTTGTCTACACCGTCACTTTGATTTGATTTTTGTGGAAGCAAAACGTAAGCGAGCATGGGATGCTTATTGCCGTAGCCAGACAGCCCACTGTAATTTGGATCGCTTGCAGTTCCGTTGTATACATATGCAAACTCATTCAAGGTGTCTGTTCCAATGTAGTCATTCAGATAATAACCAAGATCGGCATCTGACCAAATGGTCATGTATACGTTATTATAATTGGTATTGCTTCTGTTTATGACTTCGTAATTATAAAAAGTTGTATAATTAATCACATTCATGCTATCCACAATGTTAGGCAGATGAAATGCGTAACTTTTTTCATGTACTTCAACACCTAGTGGGTTGCCTCCCGTTTCCGTGTGGGGAAGATATTTGTCGTTATAAACCGAGTAGATCTGTTGATGACCCTTTATGATAGGATATTCTCCGATCGAAGGCTCATAGATTCCGTTGTTGTTGGCATCATAAAAAGGAGCTAGTTTAGAGGCGAAATTATTTTGATTATTCCCATTCGCAATGTAGGTGTTTATGTCGCTAAAAGTAGGGGATAAGTTCGCATTGAAATTATTATTATTTGCGTTTGTCACGAATTGATTGATCTGATTACAGGATAATTTCCATACTTTATTAAAGCCGGCCGTTGAGCTGTTTGTTGTGGAAGCACTGATCGTGTCTAATGGGCCGGGACTATAGTCACTTCCTTGTTGCCTGTACGTTTCTCCGGAAACATGAAGAACATTTCCTTCGTCAAATCCTCCGATCCATAATGAGGAAGCAAAGATGGCACACTTACCCGAGGCTTTTGGCACCTGATAGCCTTGAGTATTGTTTGGTCCGGCATGTTTGATGCTGCACGTGCCAATAGGAGTGCTGACCATATTTGTATCTAAGTTTTTCCATGTTTGCGAGAAACATAAACAGGAAGATAAAAGCATGCTTGGTAGAATTAACTTCATGGGAATTATTTTTAATAAAGTTATTCCAGAAAGAATCAGAATGGATTGAAAAACCTTTAAATGGCTGGATTTGTTTTATAAATGGTAGTTGATCTTGAATAAACGTGCACGATAATGACGACGATCAGAGAGAAAGCGAGTAGGCCAAACTCTTATTTATTAAGTTTCTTTAAATAGGAGAAGATGATTTTTTCAGATGGAATGAGTGCCATCTGTATTTTACGCGCATACTGTATTGAATCCAGCACTTCCTTTTGTTTTTCTTCCACTAGTTTTTTCTGCCCTTCAACAACTTCTTTTTGTTGTTCAATGATTTCCTTTTGTTTTTGAGTCACCTTAAAACGATTGAACATAAAAACACCAAACACACAAACACCAAACAACCCACCGAACAAAGCATACTGTTGATTTTTCTTGGTGGAAATCTCAGCACTTTGTCTAGCTAATTCTGCATTTTTTATTTCAGATTCTTTTGAATGAGACACAGAATCAGCCGCTGCCTGTTTTTCATATTCGTATTTAAGTTGTGATCTGATAGATGCCTTTCGGGTCTTTTCATTTTGCAAACTATCTCTCATCTTAATACCAAGCTCATACTGTTCAATGGCGGCCTTGTAGTTTCCTTTCTCTTTGTATAGATCATACATGTTCATTGCAGTTTTCTGCATGATGCCGGGAAAACCAAGTTCTTCTGCTAGTTTCGCGGCTGTTTTGCCTAATTGCAAGGCCTTTTCTTTTTGATTTAAATTTCTATAGCAATACGAAAGATTGGTTAAGGCAGTGGCCAAGCCTTCCTTGTCCTGTATACTTTTCCTGATAACTACAACTCTCTCATAGATTTCCGCCGCTTTAGTAAAATTTTTTTGCGACGTGTAGTAAGATCCAATACTGTTAAGACTGGAAGCAATACCTGTTTTATCCTGAATTTTTTCTCTAATTTCGAGGGCTTTGTTGAAATTTTGTAGGGCCTCTTCAGCATTGTGCAACCTTAGATGAGTTGAACCTATATTTAAATAAGCCGAAGCTATTAAAGGCAAGTGTTTGATGTGTATAGACAGATCAAGACTTTTCTTGTAGCACTCCATTCCTTTATTATAATCACCAACTGTTGAATGAACTCCTCCAATGTTCATCAAAGTGTTTGACATTCCTCTTTTGTCATTTAATTTTTCGTTCGATCTCAAACTCTTATTAAAGTTTTCCAAAGCGCCGGGTACATTACCAATACTTAAAAAGATCATCCCCAGATTGCTGCTGCTGTTTGCCAGATCACTCTCAAAATTATTTTTTTCCTGTATCTTAATACATTCATTTAAATTTTCCATTGCTCGTTTCGGGTCACCCATGCTTAAATATGCATTCCCCATATTGTTCAGCGCAAAACTTAGCCCTTTATCGTCTTTTCTCTCCAGGAAGATCTTGTAAGCCTTTTCATAACATTGCATTGCTTTTTTCGGTTCCCCCAGTATTTCGTGAATTTCACCTATATCAATATAAGTAAAACCAAGAGCACTTTTTATTTTACCTGACTTACTTTCTGAAAGACTTTTTTGTAAAATCGCTTCTGCCTGATGGAATGCACGCATTGCCGCAGTCATATCACCTGCGCTTTTTGCTTCATAGCCCCCATTCATGATCGTCATCCCTAAATAATATTTGAACAGAATGATCTCCTCCTCAGAATAGGTATTTTTCAAGAGATTCTTTTCACATAGCAACTTTAATTCCCTGTTGTAATTCTTCCATAAGCTATCGCTTTCTTCAAAATTCATTATTTCGAAGATCAAAGCACACCTTGTCGTATCATGCTTTGCGCTCTTAAATGCTGACTTCAGTGAATCTGATCTGTTGATTTGGGAATGCCACGCTTCCACTCCAATGATGGAAAACAGCAGAACAAAGCACCATATAGGAAAACGTAGCATTACGTAAAGCTAAATAAAAATCTATTTTCTCAAACGCTTTAAGGTGTTTTCTACCCTTTTTTCAGAAGGTATTTGCGCCATTTGAATTCTACGGGCGTATTGAATAGAATCCAAAACTTCTTTTTGTTTTTCTTCCACCAATTTTTTCTGCTCTTCAACAACTTCTTTTTGTTGTTCAATGATTTCTTTTTGTTTTTGAGTCACCTTAAAGCGATTAAACATAAAAACACCAAACACACAAACACCAAACAATCCGCCAAATAAAGCGTATTGTTGATTTTTCTTGGCGGAGAGCTCTGCTTTTTGCTTTGCTAGCTCTGCATTCTTAATATCAGATTCTTTTGCGTGCGCAACCGAATCGGCAGCCGCCTTTGTCTCGTATTCATGTTTGAGTTGTTGCTTAATACTCGCTTTGCGGGCAGTCTCATTATTGATGCTGTCTCTCATTCGAATAAAAAGTTCGTAATGCTCAAGCGCCGCTTTGTGATCGCCCAACGCTTTGTAACATTTGGTCAAGGTGCCCGCAGCATTTCTGATGCTTGCCGGAAAGCCTAGCTCTTTACCCAGCAACAACGCTTTCTTTTCGAATTTTAATGCAAGAGCATATTGTTTTTGTTTTAAGTAAATGCTTCCAATATTGTTCAGCGAAGAAGTCTCGCCTTCTTTGTCACCGATCTCCTGCTGAATCGCCAGACTCTTTGATTGATATTCCAATGCTTTTTCATGATCGCCCATTGTAAAAAAAATGGTCCCTATGCCATTCAGTATTACAGCTATGCCCTGTTTATCTCTGTTCTTTTCACAGATCTCCAGACTTTTTTGATAGTACTTTAATGCCGTTGGATTGTCTCCCATTCTTCGGGAAACCAAGCCAAGGTTGATCAAAGCGCTGACTGTTCCTTTGCTGTCACCTATTTCCTGGAAGATCTTCAGTCCTTTGCCGAAAAACTCTACTGCTTTCGACTCTTCACCCTGATCAAGATAGATGAGCCCAATGTTATTGATCGGTGCGGCCATACCTTGTTTATCTCCCATTTGCTCATGCAGACGCATGCATGCTGAAAGGTAATTCAAGGCCTGTGGAATATTGCCTTGATCCTTTTGGAGAATGCCGATGTTGTTGAGGGAGTTGGCTTTCCCTAATTGATCTCCTATCCTTTCTTGAATATTGAGACTCAACTCGTAATACTTTAGTGCATTCTTAATATCTCCCTGCACTCGGTAGGCTACACCAATATTGCTCAAGGTGGACGCGACACCAATACTGTCTTTCGTCTCTTCACTTAATCGCAAACTTTGGAAGTAATACTCAAGCGCCTTTTGCAATTCGCCATGTTTCTTTGCATAAAAGCCATAATTATTCAATGCACTGGCAAGATGTGATTTAAAGAGAGGGTGCAACGCAGTATCCTTGTTCTTAAGATTGCTTAGCGCTAATGCATATAGTTTTTCATTATAAATGATCCAAACTGAATCCTCGTTCTCGGCTTCAACCAGTTTAGAGAGCAGTGAGCATCGCGTGGAATCATGCCTCGCGTTCTTTAACGCTAGCTTTAAGGAATCGATCGTTTTGTTTTGCCCAAAAAGATTGCCACTGATTGCATAGATGAAAAAGAAAAACAATATGTGTAAACGTTTTCTCAAATACGTATTCCAATTACTGTTACATCGTCTACTTGTTCCAGATCTCCCACCCAATCTTTAAATGTTTTTTCGAGCAAAGATCTTTGTTCTTGCATAGGAAGATGTGAATTGGCAACAAGCAGCTCTCTCAAATTCTTACTCATGAATTTCTTTCCTTTTTCTCCTCCGAATTGATCAGGGAATCCATCGGTCAGTGTATAAACGATATCTCCTTTTTGCAGTTCGTATTCTTTTAAAGTGAAAGGCACAACTTGTTTATCGTGTTTGCCGACGGGCATTTTGTCCGCCTTTATTTCAATGACAGAGGAGGCTGAGGTTCTCGAAGCCTCAGTTGTTGAAGTGGACACTTCGAGAGCCTCAGTGTCCGTATTTCGCACGATCCACACCGGATTATTGGCGTTTGCAACAAATAATTTATTGTTCTTGAAATCGAAGACACAAAGCGAACAATCCATTCCGTCCTTTCCTCCTTCTGCGCTTCCATCTTTCTTTAATCTATCAATAATGATCTTACGTGTTGCATTTAGAATTTTATCAGGAGAGCTTTCTGTCTCGATGGCTTTTTCCAGGGAGGTGATGTTGAGCAAGGACATGATCGCGCCGGGCACACCGTGACCGGTGGAGTCGGCGGTGGCTAAAGCGAAGTTGCCGTTGTTTAAAGTTGCGCTCCAGTAAAATTCTAAATGCAACACGTAAGATCATTATTGATAGATTAA
>DAORJH010000074.1:0-8495 GCA_035438925.1 Bacteroidia bacterium
CGTATGGTGGATGCACTTCAGTTCTTTGAAGAGAACGGAGAAGTTTGTCCTGCTAACTGGGTGAAAGGCGGCGAAGGAATGAAGGAAAGTCATGCCGGTGTTGCAACTTATCTGAGCAAACACTAATCATCATTTTATTTTTTGAATGGAAGCGAGGAAATTTTTTCTCGCTTTTATTTTTTCAGGCGATTGATGTTCTTTTCAACGTTAGCATCACTCGGCATTAAGGTTTGCTGTATCCTTCGGGCATAGATCATTGAATCGATCATTTCTTTTCTCTGTTCTTCTACCAGCAACTTCTGTTCCTCAATGATCTGTTTTTGTTTTTTCGTGATCCTTAAGCGATTTGTTATGAAAATAGCAAATACGATCACCATAAACAACCCGGCTATAACAGACCAAATAACAATTTTATTTCTTTCGGCATTCAGCGCTTCAATTGCCTTCTCACGTTCTCTTTGTTCCTTATTCAAAGCTTCTTTCTTGTCGAACTCATAGTCAAGCTGCGCTTTATACACTGCTTTCCGGTTGGACTGATTGAAAAGCGTATCATTAAGTGTCTTATAGATCTCCAGGTATTGAAGTGCTTTTTCAAAATTTTTCTTTCGTTTATGAATCACTTTGAGCCCAAGTGAAGCTTGCGCCAATAATTCAATGCTTTTGCTCTTTTCTGTTAGATCGTATGACTTTTCAAAACAGCTCTGCGCTTCATTCAATTTACCACATCTCAAAAGCAATCTTCCATATGCGTTTAGCGATGAGGCTAAGCCATTTATTTCTCCTGCCTTTTCCTTCATTTCAATTGCGGTCTCATAAAGTTCGATTGATCGTAAAGTATCGCCTTCACGTAAAGCGAGTGCAGCCAAATTATTCGATGCGTATCCAAGACCTCTGAGATTCTTCAGTTCTTTATAGATGTCGTAAGATTTCAGAAAATACTCTTTTGCAATATTAAAAGTTGTCTCATCCTTGTTATAAAAACTCGCCAGATTATTATAGGATTCGGCAATGGCATTCTTATCTCCCAATCTTAAACGAATTTTCAATGACCTCATCAAACACTCTCCGGCCTTCTCCTTAAGTCCTTGCGACAAATAAATGTTAGACATATTATTTAGACATAATGCAATTCGTACACTATCCTTTAATGATTCAAATTCTTTTAGAACACTTATATACTTGCTCATTGCTTCCTCCACATTACCTTCTTCCCGACATATATCAGCCAGGTTCTGCATCACGGCTGCAGCACTTGCTCTGTCACCCGTTTCATTACAAATGATCAGCATTTTTTCTGCGCAATCTCTTACTTTGTCATTCTCACCACTTACTTTATAGAGATAGGTCAGCCAACCCAGAGCAAGAGCCGTTCCTCTTTTATATCCGATCTTTTCACACAAATCTTTCGACTTCAAACTGTATTTGATAGCCTCCTTGTTGTTATTGTTTATATAATGATTGGCTGCTTCAATATATGCATTCGCCCTTAGCGTATCATGAAGTTTCGGGTCACTTAGTTTCTTTTGAATGGAGTCCGGTAATTCAGCTTGTAAGTAAATACAAGAGAAGAAAAGAAAAAGAAGGAAATATGGTTTCATGAAGTTTGATTTCATCACACAAGATCGTATTCAATTCCCGTGATCTTATCCAGTTCAAATAAAAAATCTGTGTCAATAGCAACCTTACTCTTCTTGGAGAAAAGTTTTACGGACATTTTTTCCGCTTCATCTTCCACAAAAAACTCTATACTGCTCTTTCCTGTCTTTGTATTGATGAGATTCTCCAGTTTATTGATCAAAGCCTCATTCACATTCTCCAGTTTTACTTTTAAACGGATATTATTGAATGCATTTTCCTTTACCTGTTCCAGCAATTCAATCTTAGTCACTTTAAGCTCCAGACTTCCCGGCTGATTGAAACGATCTTGTACCCTGGCTTTAATGAAAACGAATAAGCCCTGCACCATGAATTTATTGTACTCAATGAAATCCTTTCCGAAAAGCATTATCTCAAAGTTACTGTGATAATCTTCCAGAATTAATTTTCCATATGCATTCCCCGTTTTACTGGTTCTGTTCTCAAACCCAGTGATGATCCCTCCAAAATAGATCTCCTTGTTCTTAAAATTTTCCAATCCCGATTTTAAAAGTGAACAGTTGGTATTGCATCGGTGCTCAAGCACGATGCGATACGGATCCAAGGGATGTCCACTGATATAAAATCCTACTACTTCTTTTTCTCTTGCTAATTGTTCTAAAGCCGACCAGGGCTCAACCTTTGGTAATACCGGTTCTGCAATCTCCGCTTCCTCTTCTCCACCAAATAAACTCGCCTGAGACGTATCTCCGCCCAAATTCTTTTTGTTGCCAAACTTGATCATTTTATCAGTAAGTGTAGAACCTGTGCTATCTACCGTAAAGAACATAGCGCGATTCACTCCTTCGAAACTGTCCATTGCACCGGAAAGTGCAAGACCCTCCACGCTTTTTTTGTTGACCGATTTTGAATCCAATCGTGATGCCAGATCAAATACCGAAGTGAATTTGCCATTCTTGTTCCTCTCTTCCACAATTGCATTCACCACGTTCTCTCCTACTCCTTTGATACTGGCCATTCCAAAACGGATATTTCCGTCAGCCATAACACTGAATTTCCCAAATCCCTCATTCACATCCGGTCCCATTACTTTTATTCCCATTCGCTTGCACTCCTCCATGAAGAAGGCGATCTTTTCAATGTTTCCACTGTGATTGAGAACAGAAGACATGAACTCTGCCGGATAATGCGCTTTTAAAAACGCTGTCTGCATGGCCAGATAAGCGTAACAGGTACTATGCGATTTATTGAAGGCGTAACTTGCAAATGCCTCCCAATCCTTCCATACTTTTTCCGCAACAGTGGTGTCGTGACCGTTAGTCTTGCAGCCATCCAGAAATTTGCTCTTCATTTTATCAAGAACATCTTTCTGCTTTTTACCCATTGCTTTACGAAGGGTATCGGCATCTCCTTTTGTGAAATTGGCCAGCTTCTGCGAAAGACGCATCACCTGCTCCTGATAAACAGTGATACCGTATGTTTCCTTCAGGAATTCATCCATTCCCTCGAGATCATAGGTGATCTTTTCTCTTCCATGTTTACGGGCAATGTAATTCGGGATGTAGGCCAATGGTCCCGGACGATACAAAGCGTTCATGGCGATGAGATCAGTAAAACTATCGGGCTTCAGATCCTTTAAATGTTTTTGCATTCCAGGACTTTCAAACTGAAATATTCCGTTCGTTTCACCCCTTTGAAATAGTTCAAGTGCCAGCTTATCATTCAGGTCAATGGCGTCTATATCGATCTCTGTTCCGAATCGCAATTTCACAAATGCCAAGGCATCTTTGATGATGGTAAGCGTTCTTAATCCAAGAAAGTCCATTTTCAAAAGACCTGCGCTCTCTGCAACTGAGTTATCAAACTGAGTGAGGAGCATATCATTGTCTTTCGCTTTGGTAACGGGAACAAACTTGGTCAATTCATCCGGCGTGATGATGACTCCACATGCGTGAACACCAGTGTTCCTTACACATCCTTCTAATTCATAAGCCTGTTTCAGTACCAATGCTTCTTTTGTATCCCCACTCGCCAGTTTTCTGAAGTTATGCGATTGTTCGACTACATCTCTTCTGTCCTTTACTTTATCGAGGAATTTCTCATCAATTCCTCCGGGTTTGAGCAGCGTTTTTAATTCTGCTTCTAAACTATCAGGAAAAGATTTTGCAAGTTTATCTGCTTCCGGCAAGGGCAAATTCAAAACGCGTGCTGTATCTCTGATCGCACTTTTGCCACCCATGGTTCCATAAGTGATGATCTGCGCAACCTGATTCTTTCCGTATTTGTTGATCACATATTGAATGACCTTATCGCGGCCTTCATCGTCAAAGTCAATATCAATATCGGGCATGCTGATACGATCCGGATTCAGGAAACGCTCAAAGAGCAGATCATACTTGATGGGATCCACATTGGTAATTCCCAAGCAATAGGCAACAGCGGAACCAGCTGCACTTCCCCTTCCGGGACCAACACTCACTTTCAATCGTCTCGCTTCTGTAGTAAAATCAGAAACAATTAAAAAGTATCCCGGAAAGCCCATGCGTTCCATGACACTTAATTCGAAGTCGATGCGCTCTTTCACTTCCGGACTCATATCCGGATATTTCTTTTTCGCACCCTCATAGGTTAAGTATTTCAGATAAGCGTTCTCCCCTCTGTTTCCTTTGCCTTCATCATTAGGATCATTATCGCGTGGATCAAGAAATTCTTCCGGGATCTTGAACTTTGGAAGTAATACATCGCGTCCCAATTTGAAGGAATCGATTTTAGCAACGATCTCCTTGGTGCATTCGATCGCTTCAGGCAGATCTGAAAAAGCCGCAGCCATTTCAGAAGGAGATTTAAAATAAAATTCATTGTTCGCCAAAAACAATTTTCCAAGACGTCCGTTGTTCTTGAGTTCTTTCAGTTCGTTGTCTGTACTGAAATTCAAACCTTCTTTCACCCCTATCAGAATATCACGGGAATAAGCACTGTTCTTATTCAGGTAATAATTGTTGTTCAGACGTGTGCTCTTCCGATCTCAGGTAATAATTGTTGTTCGCTGCAAAATACTTTACGTTGTACTTTTTTGCAAAACGCAAAAGTACTTCATTCACGTGATCCTCCTCAGGAAGATCATGACGGTTGAGCTCAACATAAAAATCTTCTCCGAATTGTTCCTTGTACCAGACAAAAGCTTCTTCGGCTTTTTCTTCTCCGACGTTAAGGATAAGTGAAGGTATTTCTCCCAGCAAAGAACCGGTAAAACAGATCAGATCAGATTTATACTGAAGTAGCAACGTTTTATCAATGCGTGGCACATAATACATGCCATCTACAAATCCTGCTGAGCTGAGCTTACAGAGATTCTCATAACCATTTTTATTCTTTGCAAGAAATGGAATAGAAAATCCATTGTCTTGTTTTGTTCTGTCCTTGTGATCGCGTGTAATATAAAACTCACATCCCAACAAACATTTCAATTCGTTCTTCTTCTCTCCCTGCTTTTCTCCCTTTTCAATTGCTTCGTTGTGTTGTTTGATGGATTTGTTTTGTTTGTCAACCGACTGCCAGAACAGAAATGCTGCGTACATGTTTCCATGATCGGTCAGCGCAACAGCGGGCATATTGTATTCGGCCGCTTTTTTCACGAGATCGCCAACATCAGAGACAGACTGCAGAACAGAATACTGAGAATGATTATGCAAGTGAGAAAATCCTTCGCCGTTAGTATGAGTTATAGCTTTACTTGTTGTATTCATCTCCCCACCTTTTTCCTTTTGCTTTAATTTTTTTTCAGTGGCAAGTAATTCCGACAGATCGACATCTTCATAATCAATTTCAGCAAGCAGCGCTTTGCTGATCTCTTTTACGGGGGTGACTCCTCGCTTTACGATCTCGAAGAAAACGCGAGCAGTTGCCTGAACGTCGAATGCTGCGTTGTGCGCTTCTTCAAATCCAATTCCGAAAAGTTTGTTGTACAATTCGGTAAGTGTAGGCCACTTGAATTTTCCACCCCTTCCTCCGGGAATTGCGCAGAAAGCAGTGGTTTCGTCACTTTTCGTATCAATGATCGGAAAGGTGCTGATGGTATTCTCCAGATTGCAGCGCAACAATTCTGCCGCAACAATATTCACATCAAAAAGAATATTGTGTCCACAGATATAGGTCGCCTGCTTTTTTACTTCTTCAAACTCTTGTAATACCTCTAACAGTTCCCTTCCCTCTTGCATGGCTCTTTCTGTAGAAATTCCATGAATGTTGACTGCATTGAAAGGTATGGTGAACCCGGAAGGCTTAATGATAATGGAGGCATGATGGATCAGTTTTCCACGTGAATCGTGCAATTGCCATGCGATCTGGACCAGCCTTGGCCAGTTATCACTATCGGAAGGAGGTGCATTGTAATCACGGGGTAAACCAGTGGTCTCGGTATCGAATATGAGGAACATGTTATTTGTGTGTTATATCGTTAGGGATGCAAGAGTCAAGACTGTTTGATGCAAGACGTTTGCTTTTTATGGGTATATTGTTTTCGTGTTATAAGGTTAGGGAAGCAAGAGGCAAGACAATTTGAGGCATGACAATTACTTTTCCTTGATTATTTTTTCTCTAAAATTAAAAATTTTACTTTGCAGCTGACATACATCTAATATCAACTTATCTAGCATTACTGTATCACCATAGTTTCTTTTCTTACAAATCAACAGTTGCGTTTCCATCTCATAACTTGAACTAAGAGAAGTGGTTAAAAATTCTCCAAAATGCAAATTTGTTCTTTTCCCTGAGCCTTCTGCAATATTGGAAGGAATGGAAACCGCACATCTTTCTAATTGAATTATCAAATTGTACTTTTCTTTCACCGGTACTGTTTCGCAAAAAATATAGGTCAAATCACAAAGTTCCATTGCATCCTGCCAAATCACTAACTTTTTAAAATTATGTTTCCTTAGTATACTCACACCGATCTTTCTTCACAACATTTTATTTCTACGCATCTATACTAATTATCATCCTCGTTTAATTATCTTGTCTCTTGCATCAAACCGTCTTGCCTCACAATTCTTATTTCACACTTTTCCTTAATATCTCTTTGATCTCTATCAACTCATTGTGAATCGATGACAAAAGATGATCTTTTTCTGAAATGTTTGAGCTCTGAGCAACAGGAATTCCCTGCGTCTTTTCTTTTATGATCTTCTCGCGCTGACTGAGAATAAGATCCTTAAACTCTTCCGCATTGTCGATCCCTATCATACTCATCATATTGCTGTTATGGGCCCCACCACCTCCTGCAGTTTCCACCTTGATCATGGTCAAACCAAATGAACGAAGAATAGGGCCTCCGATGAAAGACAGGTCCTGAATATTTTCCAAGGGTATGGTTTTTTCAATATGAAGAATCAAGCCCTTTGAAAATTTGAGGTTCTTATAGGAAAGCTGGCATTGTAAAGTATGAAAGAATTTGTTGCTAAGCCACTGACCGAAACCAAAAAGCCAGATAGGGAGTATAACCAAACCTACTACCGAAACAATTAGGTAAAAAGTAACGATTAAAAAGATGTAAGTTTTTACTTTAGGGTTAAAAGTCGCCTCACGGATCACTGCATTTTCCATCTCTTAAAAATAACAAGAATGGGGGTAGAATTCGTATTTGTTGAAAAAAAGACATTTTGGCTCATTTTTGAGTCAAATTCCCTAAAAAAGGCTTTTACGGTACACATAAACTATTATCTTTGCGAGTCTTAAAAATTTGCACAAAATGGGTAAAGAAAAGAACGTACAGCCGGTTGAGAACAAGAAAGAAGCAACCAGTTTATTGGAAATGATCAGACGTCGCACCGGTTTACTGGTGGGTATCGTTGGTCTAGCATTGGTGATCTTCATCCTCGAAAGTCTTTTGAGTTCGGGTCCGTCAATTTTTGGCGGAAACGATCAAATGTCCGTGGGGAAAATGAACGGTGTAAATATTGATCGTAATGATTATGCCATGAGAGTGGAAAATCAGCTGAATCAACTCCGTCAGCAAAGGCAAAATAATGATATTGATGATGCGACACGTGCCCAGGTAATGGAGTATGTGTGGAATCAGTATATCAATGACCTGGTTATTAAGCCTGAATTCAGCAAGATCGGTATCAGCGTGGGTGATGACGAGATCTATGATCGCGTTGTTGCGAATCCGGGACAATCCATCGCTCAGCGTTTGGTTGATCAGAAAACCGGTAAGATCTATGATCAATTAGCTACTCCTGATGGAAATCTGGATGTCATGAAATGGAAACAATTCGTGCAAAATGCAAGTGGAGATCAGGAAGCTTTTGTAAAAGAGCTAGAAGAAGGGATCAGAAACTCAAGACAATTAGAGAAATACTCTGCATGTATTCGTAAAGGATTATTTGTTACCACTGCAGAAGCAAAAGAAGCGATCAAACTTGCTGCAAACAAATACGATGTGAATTATGTCATGAAAAGATACGACGCTGTTTCAGACAGTGCTTTCAAAGTAACGGATGCAGACATTGAAAAATATTACAAAGAAAATTCACATGAATTCCGTAGTTACGAGGTGAGCCGTAAAATTGAATACGTTGCTTTCAATGTAGTGCCAAGTCCTGAAGACCTGGTTGCAATTGAGAAAGATGCACAACGCGTTGCAGCTGAATTCAAAGGAAAGAACATCAGTGAAGACAGTGCTTTCATGATGACTGAGAGTGAGAATCAGAATATCAGCTTCAAGAGTCTGACCAAAAAGACAATGATCGTACGCGATTCTTCCATCTATACGGATGCGATCGGAACTGTTTATGGTCCTTATAACGAAGGAGCTTATTTCAAGATCTACAAACTCGAAGGAAAAAGCAACATTGCAGACAGTGCACGCGTTAGACATATTTTGGTTGGAACCATGGATA
>DAORJH010000075.1:0-8463 GCA_035438925.1 Bacteroidia bacterium
TGTAAGGGTCCTGGGTTCGAATCCCAGCGGGATCACGGGAGAAAGCAAAACCCATCCTCTGAAAGAGGGTGGGTTTTTTGCATTTTGGAGCAAGCCGAACTTGTTCGGGCGTGCGACATAAATGCAAAAAATTCCGAGCGTAGCGAGGGGGTTTGCTTTCGCGTCTCTGAGTGAACCTGGGATCAACGAAGTTAATCCCATCGGCCTGCCTATTGCAGGCAGGGATCACTGAGAGTTCAAAACCCACTTCGCGCAAGCGAGGTGGGTTTTTTGTTTTATCTATAGCGTGGAAAGCTCGGTTCAAGCTACTCAGGATTTGCAATCTTGCAGTAATGCAGAATAATGTATCCTTGATCCAGTAAAGTAAGATGAATAGAAATTCGGATGTTTGGTTTTTACGCAGGATTAGAAATCCTGCGTAGCGAAAATCCTGCGTAGCGAAGGTATTAGCTAATATTCTAAAAGGGTCAGAAGAACTAGATGAGTACTAAGCCGTAGTGCTAAATACCTGTTTGGTTGGTTGTGCAGCCCAATACCTTTCATCAAAAGCCAGACAAATGTTTCGCGCAAAAGCTTTACCACTTTCTGTGATATTGACTTCTTCTTTATCTACTGTGATCAATCCGTCTTTCAATGGCTCTTCGAGCTTTTGTATCAAGTTTTCGCTTATTGGTGTTTTAGCCTTATGCCTGCACATTAGATCCAATATCACTTTTCTGATCCTGAGGTCTTCTTCTGTCAATAAATGTCCCTTGAAAACAGGCAACTTGTTCTGCTCTAGCAATTCAATGTATTCTTCCACCACTTTTACATTCTGCCCAAATGCATCCCAGCAATCGCTGATAGCAGAACAACCCAAACCGATGAGAAGTTTGGTGGCCCTGTCTGTATAACCCATGAAATTACGATGAAGTGTTCCATTTTCATAAGCTGAAAATAATTCATCTTTCGGTAAGGCAAAATGATCCATGCCAATATCCGTATAGCCTGCATTTATGAATTTCTCTCGTCCAGTTTCGTATAATTTTCTTTTTACCTCATCCGCCGGAAGATCTTTTTCGGAATATTTTCTCTGTCCCGGTTTTAACCAAGGCACATGTGCATAACTATAAAACGCAATTCTCTCCGGCAATAATTCTATCACCTTGTCAATGGTCTCTGCAATACTTTCGGCCGTCTGAAATGGCAACCCGTACACCAGATCCAAATTAATGGAACGAAAACCAACTTCTCTCGCCATATCGATGCTTTTCCTTACCTGTTCCACACTCTGATAGCGATTAATCGCATCCTGTATCTTCTCATCAAAATCCTGCACGCCAAAACTCACTCTTCTGAATCCTAAATGATATAAGGTAGCGAGGTGTTCGTAGGTTGTATTTGCAGGATGTCCCTCAAAACTGAAATCATGACCTTCATGTACAGTTACTGTTTGAAGAATTCCTTGAATAAGTTTTTTTAAATTTTCGGGGGAGAAAAAAGTTGGGGTTCCACCTCCTAAATGAATTTCTTTCAGTAATGGCCGTTCCGAGAATAAGGAAAGATACATGTTCCATTCTTTCAACAGAGCGTTAATGTAAGGCTCCTCTACTTTATGATTTACTGTTATTCTTGTGTTGCATGCGCAATAAGTACAAAGACTTTCACAATAGGGAAGGTGAATATAAAGACTGATACCCTCTTTATTGTATTTGATAAAAGAAGAACGCACCTGATCTCTCCAGTTCTGTTCCGTCACATTATTATCCCAATATGGAACAGTTGGATAACTGGTGTATCGAGGAGCAGCAATGTTATACTTCTTTATCAGATCCATTGGTCTTTGAAATAAAAATAAATGGGCTTAGTGCACCCTTGTTTTACAGTACAAATTTAAGAAGATTAGGAGATCTAAAAATGACTTTCAGCATCCATTTAGACGGGCTTCGTTTTAGAATTTAGAAGCCTATTTTTCCTTTTTACAACAGGACATTACTTCTTTTTCACCCTTTGCACAACATGCTTTTCCCTTCGTTTCCGGCTCACAACAGCTTAATTCTTCTTTTTCGGAATGATACTCAGGACTAACATAAGGTATACCCAGATTCAATCCTCTTAAGATCATTAATACGGCCATAATCGAGACAAGATACGGCGTAACTCTTTGCATTTTACTGCGCATACCGAGACTAATCTTATTTTTAAAGAAAGACAGAGCAAGCATGACAGGAAGCGTTGCAGAACCAAAAAACGCCATAAAGATGGCGCCCTCTGCAACGCCGCTTGAAGCAAGCGCACCCGCTAAGGCTAAATACACTAAACCACAAGGCAAGAGTCCATTCAAGGCACCCATCAGAAACATAGCGCCAGGATTCTTTTGTTTGAAGAGATAAGAAAATGAACCCTGAAGTTTCAAATAAAGATTAGAGAGAGGTCTTGTTATACTGTATTTTGAGAGCCATGAACTTGGAAAAAAAAGAAATAATAGCACAAGAACACCGATCGTAACAGAAACAATTTGTTGCAGACCGATCAAAGCAAAGCTCTTGCCTGCCATTGCCAATATTGCACCAAGTAATGAATAAACTGATATTCGTCCGAAGTGGTAGATCAATAAGAAAAGGATCTTACGTGTGCCGGAACCCTCATGTATAGGCAAGGCCAAAGCAATGGGTCCACACATGGCCACGCAATGAAAGCTTCCGAGAAAGCCGATTGACAGAGCAGATATGATAAGAACCCACATTATATATTAATGACCGCTTCCTTATAGAATGTTTTACCGTTCGCGTTCCAGGTTAATTCCATTTTATAAATACCCTTTTGCAACTCATTTTTTTCAATGATCTGAATTCCTTCTTCGTTGAATTTCATACTCAATTTTTTGTCCTTTGCTGAAGAAGACGGGCAATAAAAATTGATCTGACCTGATACAGAAGTATTCTTCATTTCTGAAGGCAAGATCAATCGTATGCTTTTTTCCTCCACATGATAAGAGAGGCTTTCACTTAATACTTTTTCGTTCATGACCGCATTGATATGATCCTGATATGCTATTTCCTTTGCGTAATAATCCTTTGAAACCAATTCTTCTTTATTATTGCTACTGATTATTACCAGTGTAAGGATCAATCCGGCGAATCCGGAATAAAGTATTGCTATTTTATATGACCAGCTCATAATTTATTATTTTTAGTTTGAATTTACGGGGCCCAGAAAATTCGTCTTTACTGTTTTTATCTTTTTGTTATTTGAATACAATCCTATTTTCAGTTCTGTCTTTCTTTCTTTGATCAATTTCTTCCTTAGAATGATGAAAAAAGTGCCTTCTGAAACTGATTCACCTTTTAAGGAAAGCTCTTTACCAACCAACTTGATCTCTCCTTCCATATTCTCCACCTTCATTACCACAGGCAAATTATCATGTGTTTTATTGACCAATTTAATACTGAACAAATTGCTCACCTTATCATCCGGTTGCTCTTGATAAAGCATACCCTTTGCGCGCAAGATGGTTGCATCGTAATCTGAACGCGTTGCCAGCAAAGTCACTTCCAGACCTATTAAGACCAGAAGTACTGCGCTATACGCTTTCATTCTTGTATTGAAAGTAAGTTTCTTCTTTTGGCTGATCCCGTTCTCCGAATCAAATCGTATCAAACCTTTCGGGTAATTCACTTTCTCCATGATCGTATCGCATGCATCAATACATGCAGTACAATTAGTACATTCCAGTTGTGTTCCGTTTCTGATATCAATTCCGGTCGGACAAACCTTCACGCATAATTCGCAATCTATACAATGACCCTTCTCAACATCGTTCTTGACAAATTTATGCCGAGGTTCTCCCCTCTTATAATCATAAGCAACAACAATTGACTCTTTGTCGAGCAACACTCCCTGCATACGACCATAAGGACACACGATCAAACAAACCTGTTCACGAAACCAAATATAGACGAAGTAAAAAATGCTGGTGAACACCATTAAGGCAATAAAAGTTCCCTTGTGCGATGCAATTGGTTCGGTAGCCATTTTAATCACTTGATCTGAACCGAGTATGTAGGAAAGAAAAGTATTGGCGATAAGAAAAGAGATCAGAAAGAACAGGATCCATTTTGTGACCCTCTTTCTTATCTTAGTTGAATTCCATGGTTCCTTTGCCAAAACTCGCTGATGGGCCGCATCTCCTTCTATCCAATATTCAATTTTACGAAATACCATCTCCATAAAGATCGTCTGTGGACAAGCCCAGCCACAAAACACCCTTCCGAAAATAACTGTGAATAAAGCAATGAATACAATGAAAATAAGCATTCCTACTCCAAAGATGAAAAAATCCTGAGGCCAGAAGATCATACCAAAGAGAATGAATTTCCGTTCAAGGATATTGACCAGGAACAAAGGCTCCCCGTTCATTTTTAAAAAGGGAACAGTAAAAAGAAGCAGTAGAAAAAAGTACGAGAAATAGGTGCGCAGACGATAATACTTTCCCTTCGGTTTCAGAGGAAAGATCCATTCACGCTTTCCTTCCTTATTGATGGTTGCTATTGAATCTCTGAAACTTTTATCCTCTTTTTCATTTATATCAGGGTCGGATTTCATTACTTTACTCCTTCAGTGACTTTGCTGCTGTCAGCTTTGAAATTCACTCGCAATGAGTCTTTGATAACTGCTGTGGAATCTGTAACAGCGGCATTTTCTTTGTATAATTCTCCTTGCTGGGCTTTACCATTTGGTGGATTTGATCCGATGATCGATTTTAAGAATGAACTCAGCTGAGCAATTTGTAATGGAGAAAAATCTTCCTTCCATGATTTCATTCCTTTATCAGGCCAACCATATTTGATCGACTTAAAGATTCCAACAAAACTTCCCTCGTGCATCCAGTAGTCATCCGTTAAATTAGGACCAACTCCACCCTCGCCGAGTTTACCGTGACATGCTGCGCAATTGGCCTGAAAAATTGATTTACCTGCATCCACATCAGCACCTGTAAGCAGTTTCACATTCGTTTCATCAATATTTCCGGAAGATTCTTTCATATACGCTTCAACTTCCACCTTTGCCTGATCAATCTCTTTTTGATATTCAGTCAACTGAAGATCTCCTGTTTTCGCAATATGAAAGTGTATCAGATAAATGAATGCCACCACAATGGTCAGGTAAAATCCATATTTCCACCAAGGAGGAAGATTATTGTCCAATTCCTTGATTCCATCATAATCGTGATCCATCATGATCTCCCCTTCCCTTTCGATCTCAACAGATGCATTTATCAATTCCAGGATATTCTTATCCTTTTTCGCTACACGTTGCGCAATTGAACCTTCCTCCGATTTCACTAAACTGTTCAAGGTGTAGAGAAGTGTGGCAATAATGATTCCTTCAACTAAGATCACTGACATCATGAAGAGAAAGATCCACATATCGAGTCCGGCAACAGTCCACTTGTCATTTGTTCCGTTTCCGGCCGACATTTGCTGGCTAAGAAAAAACAAGAATACAATGCCCAATGTTTTTGAGGAACCACCTGCCTTCACTGACTTGTTGAATAATTCTGATTTGCTCACTCCTTTCAATGCCCTAGTAATTCCTATAATGACAAAAAGCAGGAAAATAATCGCTCCTAAAAGAATGTTAAAGGTAAGATTAGAAAAAACAGTTTCTCCGGTCAAGATCTGCCCTGCAGCATGACTTAGATGCGGAGATAGAAACAATACAGAAGCTATAACTGATTTTGAGATGAAGTTTGTTTTCATAATTGATCCTGGTTCTGGTTAATTGGTAAATTTTTCAGATAATTAAAATATTCCTTTCTGCCTTTCACCACATAAACGCCCACCGCAAGAAAGAAAGTGAAGAATATGATCAGAGAGACCAATGGGTAAATTCCCACACCTGTTATTGATTCTAGATAATTTATGAATTTCATGATTTCCTGTTTTTTTAGTTAGTCTTGTCTGCTCCTTTTATATCTTTTCCTAAACGTTGCAAGTAGGCGATCAAAGCAACGATCTCCTTGTCAGGCATTGTCTCGATTCCGTCCTTTTTCAAATTTGCAGCTATCGCATTCGCCTGCTTCTCCATATCTGCAGCCGCCCTCTTATCATACCCTTCTTCATAAGGCACGCCTAAACGTTGCATTGCTTTTATTTTACCAACTGTTGAAGCTACATCCACTTTATCGTCCAGCAACCAAGGATAAGATGGCATTATTGAGTTAGGTGACATGGATGATGGATCCATCATGTGATTGTAATGCCATGAATCGGTATATTTTCCTCCGATACGAGCAAGATCCGGTCCGGTTCGTTTACTTCCCCATTGGAAAGGATGATCATAAACAAATTCTCCAGCCTTAGAGTATTCTCCGTAACGCGAGGTCTCACTTCTGAATGGTCTTACCATTTGAGAGTGACAAGTGTAACAACCTTCTCTGACGTAAATATCTCTTCCCTGCAATTCGAGCGGAGTGTAAGGTTTCACGCTTGATATGGTTGGAATATTGGATTCTACTAAAAATGTAGGCACAAATTCGATGATTCCACCAATCGCAACAACAATCAAACTGACGATCATTAATTGAATCGGCTTACGTTCTATCCAACGATGCCAGTGATCTTTGCTGTGAGCGTGGTACTCTTTTGCAAGTGCAGGTGCTTCCACTTCTTCTTCAGCTTGAAAAGAACCCGATTTTACAGTTTTAATGATATTGTATACCATTAAGATTGCTCCAATTAAAAAGAGTGTTCCTCCGACTGCGCGTGCGGCATAGAAAGGCATCATCTTCGTTACTGTATCCATGAACTGCCATTTCAACTGTCCTTCTGGGGTAAACTCTTTCCACATCAAACTCTGCATTACCCCTGCCCAATACATTGGAACGGCATAGAGAACAATTCCAAGTGTTCCTATCCAGAAATGGATGTTTGCCAGTTTCTTCGAGTATAAACGCGTGTTGAACATTTTCGGTATCAACCAGTAGATGATCCCGAAGGTTAGAAAACCATTCCATCCTAAAGCTCCCACGTGTACGTGAGCAATTGTCCAATCTGTAAAGTGACTGATCGCATTTACACTTTTAAGAGAAAGCAATGGTCCTTCGAAAGTAGCCATACCATAGGCAGTAACAGCCACAACCAAAAACTTCAAAACAACATCTTCCCTTACTTTATCCCAGGCACCACGCAAAGTAAGTAATCCATTGATCATTCCTCCCCATGATGGGGCAATAAGCATGACAGAGAAAACGACGCCAAGGGATTGTGCCCAATCGGGAACTGCTGTGTACAACAAGTGATGAGGGCCAGCCCATATATAAATGAAGATCAAAGCCCAGAAGTGAATGATGGAAAGACGATAGGAATAAACCGGCCTGTTCGCTGCTTTTGGTATGAAATAATACATCAATCCCAAATAAGGTGTAGTTAAAAAGAAGGCAACTGCATTATGACCATACCACCATTGCACCAAAGCATCTTGCACACCCGCATACCAGGAATACGATTTCCAGAATGAAACCGGAATCTCGATCGAGTTCACGATATGCAACATGGCAACTGTAATGAATGTGGCGATATAGAACCAAACTGCTACGTACAAATGACGTTCTCTTCTCTTAATGATTGTTCCAAACATATTCACGCCAAAGATCACCCATACAATTGTAATAAGAATATCAATCGGCCATTCTAGCTCAGCATACTCTTTACCTGTGGTAAAACCCAAAAGCAATGTGACAGCTGCAAGAACAATGATCAACTGCCAAAGCCAAAAGTGCAATTTACTCAGCAGATCACTGAACATGCGCGCCTTCATCAAACGCTGAAGTGAATAATACACACCCATGAAAATCCCATTGCCTACAAAAGCAAAAATAACGGCATTCGTGTGAACAGGCCTTACCCTTCCGAATGTTGTATAGGGAAGTTCTAAATTAAATACCGGCATTACTAATTGAAGGGCAGCCAGTACACCTACCAGCATTCCAACTATGCCCCAGAGGAGCGTAGCATAAGTAAACCATTTAACGATCTTGTTGTCGTAATTAAATCTTTCAAGTTCCATAGTTCAATCAGGTTTTTTTTTAGTTGTGTTTGTCGGTTTATTTTTTTCTGTTTTATTCTCGTCAAATAACATGCGAACGGAGGGTGTATAATCATCTTCATACTGTCCTGAGCGAACAGACCAAATAAAGGCCCCCAAAAAGATCAATGCCACAATTAAACTGGCACCAATTAATATAAAGATCACACTCATTTCCGAGCCCAAAATTAAGGAGAGAATAGATGACAAAAGATGAGAAATTTCACTGAAATTCATGATAAATGTCAGTTTTAATTTCTTAGGAATTTTACCTATGAAATCGAATCATCCAATCGTCTTATTAAACTGAATAAATGTTTGAGGGATTAAAGCAAACTATATCGCTTTATTTAGTTCTGCTCAGATCGTTGATCTGCTTTTTAAGCTTGTAAGCGT